>NZ_BLRL01000007.1:0-19370 GCF_015082335.1 Moritella sp. F3
CTTTGTCTTCGTCCTGAAGATGTCCTTTTGTCGCATCCTGCAACTTAATCCTTTGGTCTTCTTCCTGAAGCTGTCCTTGTGTTGCGTCCTGCAACTTAATCCTTTGTCTTCGTCCTGAAGATGTTCCCGTCTCGTCCTTGTGCTTATAAATATACGTGATTAACGCCGAGCAACAAGCGAGTAAAAATGATTAAATTACATTAATTTACAAGCAACAAAACAAGCTGTGGCGTAAGGTGTTGATATTAAAGTGGTTAGACCTATTTTCCGAGTGTAAGACTAGGTAATGTATCGAGATAAAGACAGGTACGTAACGGCTATATCTCGGCATGTAAATGGTCTATGTCTTACATGGGAAATTAAGTGGGCGCAGTAGATAATATTGTTAATGGAAAATACACAGAATATACCCAAACTAAAGTTGTAATGATTAAAATTTTACGATAAATAATATTGTTAAAAAGAAACATACTATTAACATCTGTAAGTATTAGTGTATTTATGCTAGTTTATTTTTCTAACCTTTGCATCTTTGGGATTAAGTAATGAAAACACGGATTACAGAATTATTAGGTATTGAGCACCCTATCGTCTTGCCAGGTATGAGCTGGATATCAAAACCAGAACTTGTTGCCGCCGTTTCTAATGCTGGCGGACTAGGTATTCTCGCGACAGGGCCATTAAGCCAAGAAGAAACCCGCGCTGCAATTAAAAAAATCCGTGAACTTACTGATAAACCTTTTGGTATTGGCGCAACACTACTTATGCCAGGTGCAAAAGAAAATGCCCAAGTCGGCATTGAAGAGCAAGTACCTGTGATTAACTTTTCATTAGGTAAAGGTGACTGGATTGTCGAACAAGTTCACGCTTACGGCGGTAAAGTCATTGCCACTGTTGTTAATGAAAAACATGCTAAGTCAGCGCAATCTATTGGTGCGGATGCTTTAATGGTGACAGGCCATGAAGCTGCTGCACATGGTGGTGATGTGACGTCGTTAGTATTAGTACCAGCGATTGCCAGCGCTGTTGATATTCCCGTGATCGCGACAGGTGGCTTTGCTGATGGCCGTGGCCTTACAGCAGCGTTAGCATTAGGTGCTGAAGGTGTGGCAATGGGCTCTCGTTTTGCCACCAGCCAAGAAAGCGCACTACATAATGACGTTAAGCAAGTCATCACCGGTAAATCAGAAAATGATACTATCTATTCTAAGAACTTTGATGGTCTGTATGCCCGCGTACTAAAAACTCCTGCGTCTATTAAAGCAACCAAGAAACCAATGAACTTTGCGTTAGCATTATTCAAATCGCTCAAGGCGGCTAAAATGGTCGATTTACCATTGTGGAAACTGGTTGCAGGTGTATTCGTGCAATTCGACAAGATAAAGCAATTATCTTATTTTGGGGCTGCAACAGAGAAGTTAGAAGCTGCTACGATCAAAGGTGATCTGACAACAGGCGTACAATTTATTGGTCAATCACAGGGGTTAATCAACGATGTACCCAGTGTAGCCGTGATCGTCGAGCGTATAATGTCTGAAGCTGATGATGTGATTAATAAGTTAGCTAAACAGTAGTAAGACGAATTAACATAATAAACAAGCGATAAGGACAAATCTGGTTCCCTTATCGCTAAAATCGATTATGCAGACCAATCAGAGAGTGCTTTTAGACTGAAGCTTTGCGCACCAACGCGCATAATAACCTCATTTTGTAATATCTCTAAAATCTCCACATCATCACTTAACCAACTGCCTTCGCGTAAATCTCGATTGTTTAAACGCACACTGCGATTATTCGCTTTCGACGAATATACATGAGAGCTATAATTGATATCTGGAATTTGCATACGTAAATGTGGCGGCAAGTCCGCGATAGGCACTGCATTATAACTCTCTGCTATCTCATTAGTCGGTACACTATCATCATCACTTGTCGCTGTTAACGCACGATTAAACTTAGCCAGTAACTCAGCAGAAACTTGCTCATGTGCTAATTCATCATTCATGGTCAACTGTTCAGAGCGACTTTCAGGTTTCGCCTTGCTACTCGCGCTCGGTATCACTTTCATCGCAGGCTGCTTAGCCGAATATGACGGTGCGAGCTGTTGCTTTGGTACAGTCACCACTGATAATGGATGCTCAAACTCAATATCGGCTAACTTTAAGATTATCAGCGGATCAGTTTGTTCAACGCCTGTTGAAATAGCGGTATTAGCAAATACTGGATTAACAAATAAAACAGGGCTGCATAATGTACTAACAACCAAACCAGTTCTGAATAAGCATGATGCTTTAGCGTCTATAAACTTCATTTGTCCTCCGCTAGATGTGTTGCCACACTCAATTTAGGTACAGTGCTATCAGCATAATGTACTATCGTCATCATCGTTTGCGGGCCCACAATACCATCTGCGGTTAACCCTGATTGCTGTTGAAAACGCATTACTTTTTGCATTAACGGCCAGTCAAATCTTGCTCCTGATAACGCACGTTCACCAAGTGCAGCACTAATGTTTATATCTAGCCAACGAATGAGTTCACCTTTATCATTTTGTTTTAAACTATTTTTAAACCGGCTTGGTGCAGTCCAAAACAAGGTGAAGTCACCCGTCCAGTTTTTTTCAAACCAAGCTTGGCTTACCAGTAAATGACTATTGCTAAGTTGCAGTTCCACACCCAATGGCGTAATACTCAGTAGAGTTGCGTAATAAGCCTCGCCTAAATTATCTAACAAGCGAACAACAGCAGGTAAATTGTATTGCACCAATTGAGCATAATTCCCTTGGCGCTGTAAACAACGTAACTTAGCGTATTGCGCATTACGACAACTCGCATCCTCCAACGTAATGTCATAACCCCACTCTCTAAATAAGAACTGGGTGGCGGCGTTACCCTGTCGAGCCGCTTTAATGTCTGAAGATAAAGCTTTATCTGTCATTACCTCGTTACTAGCCGCCACCGCTAACTTATCCAATCCATCACTAGCCACTTCCCCAATACTGTCACTGCTAACTGGAGCTTTCGTCGTGATGACAACAGGGGGCATAATCGATGTTGCTTCATCATGCTGAACAACTGCTACATTATCTTCAGTCTGGTTTAATAACCCTAATTGAAAGGCCGTTATAACCCCCCCTAGGCATAATATGATCGCAAGTACCGCGATAGCAGGCGCTGTTTTTTTAGCTTTCACAGGCGTGGCGATCGCAACGGCTTTTACTGCAGCTAGAACGTGTTGCGGGGTGATCTTGTCTTCCCGTGTCTTAAACGCATAATACAGTGCTTTATCGCAAACTAGGTTCACTAACCGCGGCACCCCTTCAGTATGCTGATGAATACGTTTTAATATCTTGCTGCTAAATAGTCCAGGATTACCCGATGCAATGCTTAAACGATAAGCAACATAACTCGCCAGTTCTAATTCTGTTAAAGGCAGTAAATGATAACGAGCGGTAATACGCTGAGCCAGTTGACGTAATTCTGGTTGTTTTAGTTTTTGCTGTAACTCAGGCTGCCCAATAAGCACGATATGGAGTAATTTTTTATGGTTAACATCGAGATTGGTTAATAGCCGTAGCTGCTCTAATGCCGCAGTCGATAATAGCTGCGCCTCATCGATGATCACGACACACGAGCTATCTTGCTGACAATTAGCTAATAAATAATGATGTAATAGATCAAACAGCATCTTTAAACTCAAATCATGTTTATCATAATCAAGCTTAAATTCATCACATAAAGTCGCTAATAATTCTAATTCGCTGACCGCTGGATTATGGATGTACCCCACCACTGTCGTTTGCTTGAGTTCTTGTATTAAGGCTCGTGATACAGTGGTTTTACCGGTACCGACTTCACCCGTTAACATGATAAAGCCACCAGCACCTTGTAACCCATAAGCTAAGTGTGTCAGTGCTTCTTTATGCCTGTCGCTCATAAAAAAGAAGCGGGGATCAGGGGCAATAGAGAAAGGCATCTCTTTTAAATGAAAAAACTCAGTATACATCTATGATTATCATCCTATGATTGAACCTTCACGTTAATAGCTAGACAACAAAATGTCAAAAATAGGCGATAAAAATACAACTTTATTCATGCATTAAGTTAGCTAATCATCAACATAGGTATAATTATGACAATTAAAGGTAGCGTAATAGCCACGATTACACTTAATACTTAAATTCAAGATAGCAAAGATCGAGTTTCTAAACCGTTAAGGTATAATTAATCAATACCAACAGTTATCTCTAAGTCATCATTAACGTAAATATCTTCAAGCCATTATTAAAGTAAAGTAACAGGGGTTGTTTAGTGCAAATATATTTAGTCGGCGGCGCAGTGCGTGACAAGTTATTATCCTTACCGGTAAAAGACAAAGATTTTGTGGTTGTTGGCGCTACACCAGCAGAAATGCTTGAGCAGGGGTATCAGCAAGTCGGTAAAGATTTCCCGGTATTCTTACACCCAAGTACTAAACAAGAATACGCCCTAGCACGTACCGAACGTAAAAGTGGCTCGGGTTATACAGGGTTTACCTGTTATGCCGCGCCTGATGTCACCCTAGAACAAGATCTCGTGCGTCGAGACTTAACTATTAATGCCATGGTTGAAGACGAAAATGGTCAAGTGATCGATCCACTCAACGCCCGCGCTGATTTAGATAACCGTGTATTACGCCATATATCTGCAAGCTTCAGTGAAGATCCGCTACGGGTATTACGTGTCGCACGTTTTGCAGCGCGCTTCCATCGCCAGGGTTTTACCATTGCCGATGAAACACTGATGTTGATGCAAACAATGACCCAAGCGGGTGATCTCGCCGAACTAACCCCAGAGCGCGTATGGCAAGAAGTAGAAAAAACGTTATCTGCTGCGAATCCAGAAGTGTTCTTTGACGTACTAAAAGAGATTGGTGCATTAGCCGTTATTCTGCCAGAACTGGATAACCTTTTTGACCTCGCTGTTATAAACAACGATGGCGATGAACAGAACAGCTGTAATCTTGGTCTACAAGCACTAAGTCAGTTAAAGAATACAGCGTTATTATCGCCTAATTTAGCGATCCGCTTTGCTGCGGTAATGCAAAACCTCGGGGAACAGCAAGCCAATATTAAAGCCTTAGCTAAACGTTGCAAGGTACCAAATGAACATCGCGACTTAGCCATACTCGTTAGTGCCCAACAAACTAATATCCATAGCGCATTATCATTAACACCAGCAGCGATCATTACTCTATTCGATAATACCGATGCATGGCGTAAACCCGAACGTTTCCAGCAGATATTACAGACTTGCTCAAGTAGTAAAGCCAAGCTATTAGCTGATGATTATCGACCAACCCAGTATCTAACCGAAATGCTCTGCGCGGCATGCGACATCGCCGTACAGCCGATTATCGCAGCTGGTTTTCGTGGGCCAGAGATAAAACAGCAGTTAACCTTGCAACGTATTAACACCCTAACAGCATTACGCCCTGAATAAATGAGCGCGATTAATCGCTAAGATCAAAAAAGGCTGCTACCACAGGTAACAGCCTTTTTATTCAGTCTTAAACTTAGCGACTATTTATAATAGTCCAAGTGCATTTCGCGTTAAGGCGTGTTAACGCTAGATTAAATCGCTTGGGTATAAATCAAATAGAACAAACCCGCACCTAACAATAGACGGTAGATAACAAACGGGAACATGCCTAGTTTTTCTAGCACTTTCAAGAATACGTGGATACAAGCAACTGCACTAAAGAAAGACACAACCACGCCAAGCCCCATCGCAAACCAATCAACCGGACGTACAGTGGTAATAACTTCACCAGCTTGTAGCGCTTCAACCACATCGCCATGTAACACTAGTTTTAGCGTTAAATAACCACCCGCCATCGCAATGATCGGAATCGACATTAAGAACGAGAAACGTGCAGCAGCACTGCGGCTTAGTCCTAGCATTAAGCCTGCTGTAATAGTCACGCCCGAGCGCGATGTACCTGGGATTAGCGCGAGCATTTGCGCAAAACCAATGATTAATGCACCTTTCCAACCGGTTTTGTATTCGTCTTTAATTTGTGTCGCATTGGCATCTGCCCACCATAATAACAAACCAAAGATGATCGTTGTGGTGGCGATAACAGTGGTACTACGTAGGTATAACTCAATTAAGTCTTTACCAAAGAAACCAAACAGCGCAGCAGGTATCGTTGCTAATAAAATACACCATGCAAGCTGACTGTCTTTACTGTGCTCCTGTTTAAACATAGAACGCACCCAAGCAACAGCCATCGTGCCAACTTCTTCACGGAAATAAATAAGTACTGCTAATAATGTACCGATATGCACAGCAACATCAAAAGCCAGACCTTGGTCATCCCAGCCTAATAGTTGTGACGGTAAGATAAGGTGGGCAGAACTTGATACTGGTAAGAATTCAGTTAGTCCCTGAATCAACGCCAGTACGATCACTTCCAAAGTACTCATTCATGTTTCCTTTTATTGTTATATGATGATCATTGTTAAAAATAAAATAAATAATACCAATGATAGTAAGGCTAATACTAAGCCTGATTAACCCTACTAAAATCGATATTTTATCATTTAAACTAGCTCAGCTATTTTCGGCCATTGCCATTGTGCTAACGCCAATACCTGAGTTGATTTATCAAAGTCACGCCATAACGCCGCCATCGTCATACCCGATTCAGGGTGACATAGATCCGGCGCTAACTCCGCAAGCGGCCATAATACAAACGCGTGGTAAAGAATTTCAGGGCGAGGTAAAACGGGAGATTCAGATTGGATCACGTTATCAAATAACAATAAATCCAGATCTAAAGTTCGAGGTGCATAACGACGGTCCGTCGCTTTACGTCCATGTATGATTTCAAGATCTTTTAGACACTGCATTAATGCAGTAATCGATAACGATGTAGTGAACTCCACCACTAAATTGTAATAGTTATCACCCGTGCAATTAACCGCTGCACTTTCAAAAATAGGTGAAACACGACAATGATCAAACATGTTATCCAGATCTTGCAGTGCGTTCGCAACATTAACTTCTTTATTAATGTTGCTGCCGATGCCGATATGCACTAAAGCCATTACGCTAACGATCCATCACGTTGACCACGTTCAATATACACACCAACGGTTGCTGCATTCGCAACGGCACCAGGCTTGCTCAATTTTAAGCTAAGCCAAGGAATGCCAAAGGTGGTCATTAATAATTCAGCCACTTGCTCGGCCATTGTCTCAACCAATTCAAAAATATTGCCTTGAGCAAAATCAGTAACTACTTTCGCAACTGCCGAATAATCCAATGCTTTAGTAATATCATCCGTCAATGCTGAAGGGCGATTATCATGTGCCATCTGCAAATCAAAGACTAAGCGCTGAATGATCTCTTTCTCCCAATCATATACACCGATTGTGGTAAAAACTTCCAATTTTTCAATAAATACAATGTCCATGAGCTCGTCCGTAATAAACTTGATAGAGGTCGGATACCCTCGCGAATAGAAAACGCGTATGATAGGTTTCTCAATGTTATTTATATTGATAATAAACACGTAATTGTCAGCCTTGTGGCTGCACGCAATTTATTAATCGCTATAATCATGCAATAATACAGCAAACCTAGAGAAGAATTAATCAGTAATGACCCTATTGAGCTTAATCTTTATCATTTTCGCCTATCTGCTAGGTTCGATTTCTTCAGCAATCCTAATTTGCCGACTATTTCGCTTACCTGATCCACGGAAATACGGTTCACTCAACCCTGGTGCAACCAACGTATTACGCTCAGGCAATAAATTTGCTGCCGGTTTAGTATTATTTTTTGATATGCTCAAAGGCGCATTACCCGTTTGGTTAGCGTGGTACTTAAACCTCACACCCTTTTTTCTGGGGCTTACAGCCATTGCAGCCTGCCTTGGTCATATTTATCCCATTTTCTTCCACTTTCAAGGTGGCAAAGGTGTCGCAACAGCCTTTGGCGCACTATTAACGATAGGTTTTGATTTAGGTGCATCGATTGTCGCGAGCTGGTTATTATCTTTAGCTGTCACAGGTTATTCTTCTGCAGCGGCCATTTTCACCGCGCTATTCGCCCCTATTTATACCTTAATATTCAAAGCTCAATATACCCTGCCAGTGGCGATGTTATCTTGCCTTATTATTTTACGCCACTACGACAACATCATGCGTTTGTTCCGTGGTGAAGAAAGTAAAATTTGGCATAAAAAGAAAAAGTAGTAGCTCTGATAATTCACTTAAAATTGATGCAAGCGATTGTAATACTTGACTAACGGGTCAACTAAATCTAATTGTATTTACCTAGTCTGCAATATTGTACTCAACTTGTCGCTTGATTGTATTTAGTTAATTCAATTAAAAATATAAACAGTCTGTTGATGAATTTTTTATGAAAAAATCGACACAATGAATTAATTTTCAGTTAGAATGCCCCCCATCTGCGGTACGTTATATATCTAGAACACTTTAGCAAGCACATTGCGGCATAAAGTCAGTAGGTATAGAAGGGATATAGTGCAGGATGTTTCCGTAAGAGGCCAAAGTGACCTTTTCCGAAAACATCCTTCTATAAAATGTACTTTGAGGTAATCGTAAAATGGACAACGCTCGACCTATTCGCCGTGCACTTATCAGTGTGTCTGATAAAACTGGTATTGTAGAATTTTCTCGTGGCCTAGTAGAACAAGGTGTCGAATTATTATCTACGGGTGGTACTGCTAAGTTATTAGCTGAAAATGACATCCCAGTAATAGAAGTTTCTGACTATACAGGTCATCCAGAAATGATGGATGGTCGTGTTAAAACACTGCATCCAAAAGTACATGGTGGCATTCTTGGCCGTCGTGATATTGATGTTGATGTCATGTCAGAGCACGGTATCAATCCAATTGATATTGTAGTTGTTAACCTTTATCCATTTGCCAACACAGTTGCCAATCCAGATTGCAGCCTTGCTGACGCCGTTGAGAATATCGACATCGGTGGTCCAACAATGGTTCGCTCTGCAGCTAAAAACCACAAAGACGTGACGATTGTCGTTAACGCTAGCGATTATGACCGCGTATTAAGTGAAATGTCTGCAAACGATACTTCTCTAACACACAAAACACGTTTCGATCTTGCTATTGCTGCATTTGAGCACACTGCTGCTTATGACGGTATGATCGCAAACTACTTCGGTACTATGGTTCCGAGCTACGGTGACAACACTGATGGCGATGAAGAATCAAAATTCCCACGTACATTTAACTCTCAGTTTATCAAAAAACAAGACATGCGTTACGGTGAGAACAGCCACCAAGAAGCAGCATTCTATGTTGAGAAAAACACCACTGAAGCATCAGTTGCTACTGCGAAGCAGTTACAAGGTAAAGCATTATCTTATAACAACATCGCTGACACAGATTCTGCATTAGAGTGTGTTAAAGAATTTGATAAACCAGCTTGTGTTATCGTTAAGCACGCAAATCCATGTGGTGCTGCAATCGGCGACGATATCTTAAGTGCTTACGACAGTGCATTTAAAACTGACCCTACGTCAGCATTTGGTGGCATCATTGCATTCAACCGTGAACTTGATGCAGTAACTGCACAAGCAATCGTTGACCGTCAATTCACTGAAGTAATCATTGCACCATCAGTAAGTGCCCAAGCAAGTGCGATTGTTGCTACCAAGAAAAACGTACGTTTACTTGAGTGCGGTGAATGGACTAGCAAAAACGGCGAATTCGACATTAAACGTGTTAATGGGGGTGTATTAGTACAAGACCGTGACCGTGGCATGATCAGCCTAGATGATTTAACGGTTGTATCTGAACGTCAACCTTCAGAGCAAGAGCTGACTGACCTACTATTCTGCTGGAAAGTAGCTAAGTTTGTTAAATCAAATGCCATTGTTTACGCAAAAGACGGCGTCACAGTGGGTGTTGGCGCAGGCCAAATGAGCCGTGTTTACAGTGCTAAAATTGCTGGTATCAAAGCTGCTGACGAAGGTCTCGTTGTTGAAGGTTCAGTAATGGCATCTGATGCATTCTTCCCATTCCGTGACGGCATTGATGCTGCAGCGGCTGCGGGGATTAAATGTGTTATCCAGCCAGGTGGTTCAATCCGCGATAATGAAATTATCGATGCGGCTAACGAACACGGTATGACAATGATCTTTACAGGCATGCGTCACTTCCGTCACTAAGCCTTTAGGCAAGTGCACATAAGTTAAAATACAGTAAGAGTCGTGACACACACCGCACTTACTGTACTGCTCTCATTCAATTATAAATCTTGTGAAGTATCGTAGAGTACCGCCAAGATTAGCGCATAAAGTAAAAGGAATAACAGCATTATGAACGTATTAATTATTGGTGGCGGTGGTCGTGAACACGCCCTAGGTTGGAAAGCGGCTCAGTCTAAACAAGTTGAAACAGTATTTATCGCACCGGGTAATATTGGCTCTTCACTCGAAAACAAATGTAAGAATGTACCTATCCAGGTTGAAGATATTCCAGCGTTGGTTGCATTTGCTAAAGAAAACAGCATTGAATTAACAATTGTTGGTCCTGAAGTTCCGCTTGTACTTGGTGTTGTTGATGCATTCCAAGCTGAAGGTTTAGCTATCTTTGGTCCAACACAAGGCGCTGCGCAACTAGAAGGCTCAAAAGCATTCTCGAAAGACTTCTTTGCTCGTCACAATATCCCAACAGCGGCATACCAAAACTTCACTGAAATCGCACCAGCAAAAGCGTATGTAAGTAAAATGGGTTGCCCTATCGTGATTAAAGCAGACGGTCTAGCGGCAGGTAAAGGCGTGATCATCGCTGAAACTGAAGCACAAGCATTTGACGCGATTGACGACATGCTTGAAGGCAATAAGTTTGGTGATGCAGGCGCACGTGTTGTGGTTGAAGAATTCCTAACAGGTGAAGAAGCAAGTTTCATTGTGATGGTTGATGGCGAGAATATTCTTGCGCTAGCAACAAGCCAAGATCACAAAGCTCGTGACAATGGCGATAAAGGACCTAACACAGGTGGTATGGGGGCTTACTCTCCAGCACCAGTGGTAACACAAGCTGTACATGACTTTGCAATGAACGAAGTTATTCGTCCTACTGTTGATGGTATGAAAGCAGAAGGTAATACCTACACAGGTTTCCTTTACGCTGGTCTAATGGTTGCACCTGATGGCACAGCTAAAGTACTTGAATATAACTGTCGTTTTGGTGATCCAGAAACACAACCAATCATGATGCGTTTGAAATCAGATCTTGTTGAACTTTGTCTTGCTGCTTGCGCAGGTAAACTAGATACAGTAGAAGCAGATTATGACGAACGTGCAGCAGTTGGTGTGGTAATTGCGGCTGGCGGTTATCCTGCTGACTACGCAAAAGGCGACATCATCACAGGTCTACCACAGACTGATTCAACGGAAAGTAAAGTTTTCCATGCTGGTACAGCATTGCAAGGCGATAACATCGTGACAAACGGTGGTCGTGTGCTTTGCGCTACAGCACTGGGGAACACTGTGACAGAAGCACAAGCGAATGCGTATAAGCTAGCAGCGCAAATAAAATGGCAAGGTGCTTTCTATCGTACCGATATTGCTTACCGCGCTATCGCACGTGAAAACCAAAAGTAGCATAGAAAGTAACACCAATAGCTAATCGCTATGTTGATGTTATAAATTGATGTTATAAAAAATGAGCAACCTAGGTTGCTCATTTTTTTACGTCATACACAATGACCAATGACGATAGCTCACTTAGTGTGACGGTATTATTTACCGGCTTTAGGCGGAAACTTCTCTAAGATATTTTTCACAATGTTAGCAACTAACTTATCCATATCAGCCGCATCCGTTGATTCTGGTAGGCGTTTACTACCAACACCACGCCAAATTAACTCTAAGCTCTTCGGATCGATAACATCGATAATGAGACTGCCTTGTTGATATTCATCAATACGCGTCTCGGTGTGGGCGCTCAGAGACATACCGCGATGGCCATAGCCTACGCCCCAACCCCAGCTTGGTCCATAACCAGAGTAATTATCATAGCTACGAATATCCGTTTTCTTTTCTGACGTAATACTGTAATTAATATAAAAATCAGCTGTACTGGCAAACTTAAAACCTTGCTCGACTAATTGCTTATTGATCGCTTTAGTTATACGTTCATCCATTATACGGTTATTCAGATAAGCACTTTCCTTTTCAACCACAGCCGATTCGGGCAACCAATTAAAGCCCTTTAATTCGCTAAAGTCAGCACTTTGATCGTAATCAGTACTCACACTAACGCTTGAACACGCAGTTAGCGCCAAGCTAAATAAGGCCACCAAGTAACCTTTTTTATTCATCAAATGTCGTGTTTTCATAAACGCCCCTCTTTTACTATCTATTCATTAAAATAATGCTTTAGTAACATAAAAATAAAAAAGGCGACTCAATCGCCGCCATTCATAATATGCTCTTCACATTCGAAATCTGTAAATATTATAATTTATTTAGAATTTCATCTGCTAACAGCAAATCATCATTTTGATTAACGCCAATACCTGCAGTCACAATTGCCTGCGCAATTTGCTTTGCTTCATCTAACGAATGCATCTGGTAAGTACCACATTGATATTCGTTTAATTCTGGAATGGCATTTTGATCTTTAACCGTTAATACATCTTTCATTGCCGCTAACCAAGCATCAGCAACTTGTTGCTCTGTCGGTGCGCCAATCAAACTCATGTAAAAACCAGTACGACAGCCCATTGGCGACAGATCAATAATCTCAACCGTTGCTGAATTAAGGTGATCACGCATAAAACCGGCATAAAGATGTTCTAAGGTATGAATGCCTTTCTCACTTAAAATTTCTTTATTTGGTACACAGAAACGCAGGTCAAAGACAGTAATAGTATCTTTGCTTGGCGTCGCCATTGTCTTAGCGATACGCACTGCAGGTGCATTCATGATGGTATGGTCGACCGTAAAACTATCCAGTAATGGCATTATTAACACTCCGTTGAAATAATTTAATAAACAATAATAATTTTATGAACCATTGCTTAATGCTGTAGTCAGATTAGGTGCAAGAGTTGTTTTTTCATTTTTTGGGAGCCCTATTAAGGCTCCTTTTTTTTAGCTATTTTTCAACTTTTATAATTATTTATGAACCATAACTACATCCTGTAGTCAGATTAATTGCAAGAGTTGTTTTTTCATTTTTAGGAGCCTTATTTGGGCTCTTTTTTTTGTCTATTTTTTAGTATTAGAAAAATAGTCAGCTAAAAACGCATCAAAATCGACGGTATCAGCGGCTTCAATTTGCTTTTGCTGTGCAACTGAGTCACGTTGCATCTGGCTGAAGTAAACATCATCCCAATGCTCGTAGTTTGTCGCAATCAATTCCTTCTTATATTTATTCGCTAAATTTAAAATGAAATCATTATGCTCTAAACCTTGTGCCTTCATCGTAGCGAGTACTTGACCTGACAATAATGCATCTGGGTTATTCACTAATACTTGTTGAGCAGCGACAGCATCTGCAAAATTACTCGCCGCTGTATTTGTTGCTAACTGGGCACCATCTAATAACTGTGCAACCTGCTGAACTTCAGCAAGAATATGCGTCGCAGCATCAGTCAGTACTTGAGACTTATCATCTAACATTAATGTTAAATCAGGCTTACGCCCTTCCATCACGACTTTCGTACTGTTGTCACGGCATACTGCCATTTCATCAGCCGTCATCGGGGCAGACGGTTGTAGAGCCATCCAAACTAATAAGCTATCTAATACTGACATTTGCGCAGTCGTGATACCCGTAGCAGTAAATGGATTGACATCCAAAGAACGGATCTCAATGTATTCAATACCACGAGCAGCAAGTGCTTCAGACGGTTTTTCACTTGATTTAGCAACACGTTTAGGTCGAATAGGTGCATACAATTCATTTTCGATTTGTAGCACATTGTCATTGAGCTGACGGTACTCGCCATTAACCTTAATACCAATATCCGCAAATTCTGGCGCTTTGGTTTTAATCGCTTTTTTCAAGCTATTTGTATATTGGTCTAGCGTATTATGACAAATAACTAAATCGTCTTGCGCATTATTGGTATAACCCATATCACTCATGCGTAATGACGTTGCATGTGGCATGTATATCGTATTTTCACCTAATGATGAGAACGATTTTTGCTTTTCAGCGGGTAAAAACGAGCGGTTTAATGCCGGGGATGCACCAAATAGATAAGGTACTAACCAACCAAAACGATAAAAGTTACGGATCAGTCCCATATAACTATGAGAAATAAAGTCTTGTAACTCGCCAGTTGCACCTTTGATATCGTACAATTTTTGCCACAATGTCATCGGTAATGACACGTTATAATGCAAGCCAGAAATAATCTGCATACTGCTACCATAACGGTGTTTTAAACCAATACGATATGTATGCTTCATTTTGCCGGTATTCGATGAACCGTATTTAGCAAGCGGTATATCATTTTCATCATTAACCTGACAAGGCATGCTTGAAGGCCAGAATAACTCGCCGTCCATGTTTTTAGCTACATGGCGATGAATATCACTCAGTTGCTGCTGCGCTGTTGCCGCACTATCGCTAACAGGTGTAATGAATTCTAATAAGCTTTCAGAATAGTCTGTGGTAATGTGCTGATGACTTAACGCCGAACCAAACGCTGCGGGATGATCGCTCTGAGATAAATCTCCGGTTTCATTTACGCGTAAACACTCACGTTCAATACCGCGAGTAATGCCGTTTAGGGACTGTATATTGCTTGGCTCTGATAATTTCGAAATCAGAGATTCAAATGTAACGTTCAAATTAAATCCACCAATGAACTATATAAAAGTAGCACCTTAAAGATAGCACTATCTGTGAGCCTATCTTTAAGGGTAACTGAAGGTCTATTATTTATCTAACAGGTCGAATATTTTAATATCGAAACCAAAATCTTTCACCTGTTTTTCAATCAACTGACGATCTCCAACCACAATAACAGAAAATTGATCGCTCGATAAGTAAGTCTTCGCCAATGCTTGAATTTCAGACTTATTCATCGTTTGGATAATTTGAGCTTGCTGGTCAACAAAGTCAGGAGATAAATCTAATAATAGTAACTGCATTAAGAAATTAGACTTTTGTCCTGGGGTTTCATAAGACAGCGCTTCTTGCTGTGAAACCGCACTCTTCATGTACTCGAGTTCAGTATCCGTAATACCACCTTCAACATAACCTTTTAATTCTGTTAATGTTTCTTTTATGGCATCACCAGTTACTTCTGCACGCACATCCGCTGAGGCAGAGAAATAGCCATATTCACGATCCGCATAAAATCCTGTTGTCGCCCCATAAGTGTAACCCTTGTCTTCACGCAAATTCTGATTTAAGCGACTATTAAAATTACCGCCTAAATTAAAGTTCATCAAATTAGCTTTAAAGAAATTACCAGTGACATCATAAGGAATTGCAGGTGATACAACTTTAACCACAGATTGTACAGCATCCGGCTTATCGACAATATACAAGGTATTTGGCTGCCATAGCGGTGCATCGACTAACGTAGGATAAGTCACTGCTGGCAAACGAGCGCCTTGCTGTAAGAAATCGAGCGATTTAGTTATAGCGGCTTCACTAACATCACCGACAACGACAATTTTGGCTTCAGCTACATTGTAATACTGCTGATAATAATCAACTACATCGCCAGCCGTTAAGCTTGCTTGATTTTTTAATGAACCTGAAGACGGGTTACCAGTGACACGATCTTCACCATACAAGATACGTTGTGTCGCTAATTGACCCAACCAACCTACACGCTGTTGATTTTGTAATGATGCTTGTCGCGTTTGTGCTTTAATACGCACAAAGTCAGCCTCAACAAAACCCGGTTTAAATAATTTCTCTTCTAAAATAGCCAATGTTGCAGGTAAGTTCTTAGATAAACTATCTACACTGATGACGGTACCATACAGACCCGCAGAGAAATTAATGCTACTGCCTAACGATTGTAATTGATCATTCAACTCTGCTGATGAATGCAGTGCGGTAGACTGGTTCATCATCGCAGCTGTTAATTTTGCAATCCCTTGATCATCAGTACTTTCAACTCGTCGACCACCTTTCAAATTAATCTGTAGACTAACCGTTGGCGTTTCATCATATACGGTACCCAATACCTGGATATCATTCGCTAAGGTTTGGCGCCACAATACGGGTAACGTTTGCTGTGGGTTACTCCCTGCGCTTGGCATAACCGAACGATCAAAGTTGTCTTGCGTGGTACGCACTGCCAGTGTTTTCGTTGGCGGTGTATCCAGTTTATCAATGCCACGTGGTTCAGGGCTAAATGTCGGCTCGTGGGCGATATATTGTAATTGTCCCTTTGGTACCACACTCATGATCACTTTCGGTTTGTTTTCGAGGTACTTTTTATAACCAGCGATCCCTTCTTCAGCTTGAATATCATTAAACACTGACAAGCCTTTAGTTATATAATTAGGATCGTTCATTAAGGTTTGGCCTAGTGCTAACTCTTTGGCTTTACCCGCCACACTCTGCATACCAAATATCGTTGAGCTTTCAATAATTGAACGCAAGCGCGTTACTTCAGAATCCGAAATGCCTTGCTCTGCTAATTTTTTAATTGACGCATTGATCTTATCCAGTAATGGCGCGAGTTCCATGCCTTTTGCAGGGTTAGGTTGCGTATAAATATCAAAGGTACAACTTAGTTCACTGCAGCTATGATAAGCCGCTACATTGGTGGCATAACCCGTTTCGACAAGGTCTTTATATAACACCGAATTTTTACCACCGCCTAAAGCGTAAGCAAACAGATCTAATGGTGCTTCATCTTTATGCCCCATATACACAGTTGGGTAACTTAGATACAGCATTGGCTGAGGCACGTTATCTTCAAGAGTGATATAACGGTCTTTATCAAGACTAACAGGTACCGGTTCAACGTCTTTGACTTCAGGGCCTTCAGGGATAGTAGCAAAATACTTATTCACCCAAGCTAACGTATCCGCTTTATCAAATTTGCCGGCAATGGTTAATGTAGCGTTATTTGGCCCATACCAACGTAAGAAAAATTGTTTTAAATCATTAACATCAACACGGTCTAAATCTTCAACGTAGCCAATCGGCTGCCAAGCATAAGGATGGTCACGTGGATACAGCGCTTCGCCGACACGCTCACCGAGTAAGCCATAAGGACGATTATCAACACGTTGCGAACGCTCATTTTTAACCGTTGCACGTTGGATCTCAAACTTGCGCTGATCGACCGCATCGAGTAAGAATCCCATACGGTCAGATTCTAGCCAAAGCATTTTTTCTAGCTGGTTAGCTGGTACCGTTTGATAGTAATTGGTGCGATCTTGATTCGTACTACCATTCATTGATCCGCCAGCTTCATTAACAATTTTAAAATGCTGCTGATCGCCAACATTCTTACTGCCTTGGAACATCATGTGCTCAAAGAAATGGGCAAAACCTGATTTACCAAGCTCTTCACGCGCAGAACCCACATGGTAGGTCATGTCGACATAAGTTAAAGGGTCTGAGTCATCTTCATGCAAGATCACAGTCAAACCATTGCTTAGTTTATATTTTTCATAAGGTATCAATAAGCTATCTGGCGTTTTCACCTGCTTATCAACAAGCTCCATGCCTGCAGGTAGTGCAGATAGTGGTGCTGCAACATCACTTTCTTTATCCAGCAATGAGCAGCCGCTCAATAGCATTATCGACGAGCCCAGAACTACTATCGAAGATCTCAGTGCAATCGCACTATAAAAAGCATTAAAACGCATCAAAAATTCCTTGTTCATGCTCTTAAACATGAAAGTTAAATATGAAACTCAAATATAAAAGTAATTAGCTAACTGAACTCATAAACCAGATCAAAATTGCATAACGAATTGCTTTACCAAACATGATTGCGATAAAAGAAAGCACCGGATTTAAGCGTAACCAACCGGCCAGTAAACAAAATACATCCCCAAAAATAGGCAACCAACTCAAGAGTAAGCTACTCCAGCCCCAACGCTGGATCACATCATGTACACGGCGATAGTGCTTATTGGCTGAAAAATCGATAGGCTTTTTCGCATAGATGAAATACCCCATATAAAAAGTCAGGATAGACCCTAATACATTACCAGTTGTTGCCATCAGGAAAAGTTGCCAATGTGACCATGATCCTTCAACTAACATCGCGGTTAATAATACTTCCGAACTACCAGGTAAAATGGTCGCTGACGTAAAACTACTTAAAAATAATAACCAAAGACCCATTTAATCCTCTAAATTTCATTTACTCACAGTGTGTCTAGCAAGCGAATTAAGTCACACTATATATTGAAGTTAGACGTATAATCAAAGTTAGGCATGCTAATATCAGGCTCAATGTACTTATCAATACACTTTACATCGAATCACGCAGCCAAAATTAACAGTCTAACCAAAAGTGGTAAGACAGTTTAGCCACTATATAATTCAATAAACAGTGATTAATCGCTGTGCTGGGGAGTTTATGTTTAAATTTTTTCTATTACCTTTAATACTGAGTATCTTGTGGTTTGGCTTTTTGCAATATAACAACTGGACGATACAGCAAGGTAAAAAAGGCTTTATCTATATTATTGGCGGCACAACGAGCATCATCTTATTTCTCAGTTTGATGATGTACCTTACCCGTTAATCTGACGAAAGTAGCCCTTATATACGAATCGCCTATTACTTCACTTTATTATCTAACGATAAAGCCCCTGCACCGTGGGCAACTAAAAATAAAAAACCACCGGCAAGCGCCATATTTTTAGAAAACATGATCATCTGTGTCGTATCGCTAAAATCAGCATGAAATAACACGGCAGTTAATACACAAAAACCAGCCAAGGCAAAAGCTGCTATTCGGGTATGATAACCAAAGATGACAGCGAGTCCGCCACCGAGTTCGGCAATAATCACTAAGGGCAGCAATATGCTAGGTACACCCATGGCAAGCATATAGTCAGCTGTCCCCGCGTAAGAAAAAACCTTTCCCAACCCAGCTTGTACGAATAAGATACCAATAAGAAAGCGACCAAGCGGTGCTGAGAAGCGTTGAATTGTGTGCGTTAATTGAAACATGATAAACCAACCAATAAACAGGGTGTTTTTTAAGTCTAGGTTAATAATGCGTCGAGCAGATAGTTGATGGGGTAAATTTTAGGCATAAAAAAACCGCTATTAAGCGGTTTCTTTATTAATAATGGCGGAGAGGGAGGGATTCGAACCCTCGATGGGATTTAAAGCCCATACTCCCTTAGCAGGGGAGCGCCTTCGGC
>NZ_BLRL01000007.1:19467-131234 GCF_015082335.1 Moritella sp. F3
AACAATGGCGGAGAGGGAGGGATTCGAACCCTCGATGGGATTTAAAGCCCATACTCCCTTAGCAGGGGAGCGCCTTCGGCCACTCGGCCACCTCTCCGTGTTGTTGGCGCTCATAATACGGATACTGAAAAATAAGTCAAACGTTAATTATCTACAGATCAATAACTGTTTAAGTTTCAAACAACAAACCTACTATTGCAGCAAAAACGGGATTAAAGTCCCAAAACACTAAAAAAACAGATAAAAAAAGGGCTTAGCTGTCGCTAAACCCAATCTGTAATAACTTTCATTATTTTAATTTAGAAGTTGCCTTCAGGGCTTTCGCCTTTTTCTGCTTGAATTCGCATGTAGATCTCTTCACGGTGAACAGATACTTCTTTAGGCGCATTAACACCGATACGAACTTGATTCCCTTTCACACCTAGAACGGTAACTGTAACTTCATCACCAATCATAAGTGTTTCGCCAACTCGGCGTGTCAATATTAGCATTAATATATTCCTCAACTAATTCATTATATTTTGTTAAGCCGCTTATTATTCTATTAAAAGCTTCAATGTAAAACAAGAAAAGAATAAATAAGACTTAATTTGTTGTTTATTCACTCAGTTTAAGCAACATCCAAGTTGAATGCAGCGTGCAATGCACGAACACCCAGCTCTAAATATTTTTCATCAACGATCACTGAGATCTTAATTTCAGAGGTAGAAATCAACTGCATGTTGATTCCTTCATTGCCCAACACTTCAAACATTGTTTTAGCAACGCCAGGATGATTCCACATTCCGACACCTACAATAGAAATTTTAGCAATACGATCGTTACCTTGCACATTTTTTCCAGATAATTCTTCGCAGGTCTTTTCCAACAGTGCTTTCGCAGTTTGGTAATCATCACGATGAACTGTAAAGGTAAAATCAACAAGGCCGTCTTTACCGTGGGCATTTTGAACGATAACGTCAACATCAATGCCTGCATCGCCAATTGGCGTAAGGATATTTGCTGCGACTAAAGGCTCATCAGGGATACCTGATATTGTTAAACTTGCTTCATCGCGATTAAACGCAATGCCAGATATGATTGCTGATTCCATTTTTTTTACGTCCTCGTAAGTAATCAATGTCCCTTCACCCTCTTCAAATGAAGATAGTACACGTAAAGGTACATTGTATTTCCCTGCAAACTCGACTGAACGAATTTGTAAAACTTTGGCACCTAAGCTCGCCATTTCAAGCATCTCTTCAAAAGTGATGCAATCTAATTTCCGTGCGCGCGGTTCAACCCGAGGGTCGGTGGTATAAACGCCATTTACGTCAGTATAAATCTGACATTCATCAGCTTTCAGTACAGCAGCAATTGCCACTGCTGTCGTGTCCGAGCCGCCACGGCCCAACGTTGTGATGTTATTATCTTCATCACGCCCTTGGAAACCGGCGACGACGACCACTTTACCTTCATCTAGATGACGTTGTAAGTTGTCTGTTTCAACTGTCTTGATGCGAGCCTTACCATGGCTGTTATCCGTTTTCATTTGAACCTGGTCACCTGTCATTGATATCGCATCGACACCTGCTTTTTGCAGGGCAATGGTTAACAATGCAATCGTCACCTGTTCACCAGTTGAAATTAATACATCCATTTCTCTGCGGTCTGCATGCTCATCGAGCTCTTTCGCCATGCCAAGTAAACGATTTGTTTCCCCAGACATTGCAGATACAACCACAACTATTTGATTTCCCTGTTCACGAGATTTTCTCACTCGCTGAGCAACAGCTTCGATTCGCTCAATAGAGCCAACAGAAGTGCCACCATATTTTTGTACATACAACGCCACAACAAACTTCCTTTAATAACCTTTAATCTATCACCGCCTGTGTTCAGAACGCATCGCTGGTTAGCCAACAACTTGCCATAACACTGTTTATTTAAACTTAGTGAGTACCAATTAAGTTACCCACTAATATACTGATTTATTATTTCGATTACTGCTTATAGTTTTTCAGTTAACCAAGGCGTTACTGACTCAAGAGCGCCAGCAAGTGCTTCAGGGTTTGAACCACCCGCCTGTGCCATATCAGGACGACCACCGCCTTTACCGCCAACCTGAACAGCAAGGAAGCTCACTAGCTCACCCGCTTTCACTTTGCCGATTAAGTCTTTAGTCACACCCGTAATTAAGTTAACTTTCCCTTCACCTGGAATACCAAGCACAATAATACCGCTTTGCAGTTTGTTCTTCAGTTCATCCATCGAGCTACGTAACGACTTAGGATCTGCACCTTTTAGGTTAGCAACAAGTACTTTAACACCGTTAATCACTTGTACCTGGTCGATCAAGTTAGCATTCGCAGCACTTGCTACTTGTACGTTTAACTTTTCAACTTCTTTTTCTAGGCTACGATTACGGTCTAATACTTGGCCAACTTTCGCTGCCAATGTATTTTGATCCGCTTTCACTAAACTTGCAGTTTCTTGCATTTTAGCTACAAGGTCATGCACATATGCGAGTGCAGAATCACCCGTTACCGCTTCAACACGGCGTACACCGGCAGCAATACCACTCTCAGATAAGATCTTGAAGAAACCAATATCACCAGTACGCTTAACATGCGTACCACCACATAATTCGATTGAGAAGTCACCCATGCGAACGACACGTACTTCGTCATCGTACTTCTCGCCGAACAATGCCATTGCACCCGCTTCACGCGCGGCATCAATATCCATCACTTCAGTCACAACTTCGTGGTTAGCACGAATTTGCGCATTAACAAGGCGTTCAACTTCAAGTAGTTGTGCCGCAGTCACGCCTTCAAAGTGTGAGAAATCGAAACGTAAACGTTCAGGTAATACGAGTGAACCTTTCTGTTGTACATTTTCACCAACAACTTTACGTAACGCAGCGTGTGCTAAGTGAGTTACTGAGTGGTTAAGGCCAATCGCTTTACGGCGACTAACATCAACATCGGCGATAACTTGGTTATTCACTTCGATAACACCTGAAACAGTACCAAAGTGAACAACTGCGTTGCCCGCTTTTTTAGTATCAGTAACAGTAAACACCGCATCACCAATTTTAATCACACCTTGGTCACCTGATTGGCCACCCGCTTCCGCGTAAAATGGTGTTTTATTTAAAACGATAGCACCTGCTTGACCATCATTTAAGATTTCAACTTCAGCATTATCTCTGATTAATGCCACAATTTGCGCATCAGATGTTAGCGTTTGATAACCTAAAAATTCAGTGTTCGCATCGATTTTTAACATGTCGTTATAATCAGTACCAAAGTTAGAACCTTGGCGAGCACGATTACGCTGTTCTTCCATCGCTGCTTTAAAGCCGTCTTCATCAATCGTTAACTCACGTTCACGGGCGATGTCAGCGGTTAAATCTGATGGGAAACCATAAGTGTCATATAGTTTAAATACCACATCACCTGGAACAACAGTACCGTCTAGTTGTGACAGTTCGTTGTCTAGAATGTTCAGACCACGTTCTAGCGTTTTACCAAATTGCTCTTCTTCGATAAGTAAGATTTTTTCAACAATCGCTTGTTGTTTTACTAAATCGTCAGAAATGTCGCCCATCAGCTCAACCATCTTAGCAACAAGTTTGTTGAAGAATGGGCCTTTAGCGCCTAGCTTATTACCGTGACGAACTGCACGACGGATAATACGACGTAGTACATAACCACGACCTTCATTTGATGGCATCACACCGTCAGAGATCAGGAAGCTACACGCACGAATGTGATCGGCGATTACGCGCAGTGATTTGCTTTCTAAATCAGTCGTACCGATAAGCTCAGCAACGTGCTTAATTAAGCTTTGGAAGATATCGATTTCATAGTTTGAGTGTACGTTTTGCATAATTGCAGAAATACGCTCAAGACCCATACCGGTATCAACAGATGGTTTTGGTAGCTCAAGCATAGTACCGTCCGCTTGACGGTTGAACTGCATGAATACTAAGTTCCAGATCTCGATGAAACGGTCACCATCTTCTTCCGGAGAACCCGGTACCCCCCCCCAAATGTCTTCGCCGTGATCGTAGAAGATTTCAGAGCATGGACCACAAGGACCTGTATCCCCCATTGACCAGAAGTTGTCTGATTCAAATTTCTTCTCTGGTGATTTATCACCAATACGGATAATTTTATCTTCTGGCACGCCGACTTTGTCAGCCCAGAATGAAAATGCTTCATCATCGCTTTCGTAAACGGTAACCAGTAATTTTTCTTTTGGTAGTTTCAATTCTTTGGTTAAGAATTCCCATGCAAATAAGATCGCATCTTCTTTAAAGTAATCACCGAAGCTGAAGTTACCTAACATTTCAAAGAATGTATGGTGACGCGCTGTATAACCTACGTTATCTAAGTCATTGTGCTTACCACCAGCACGAACACAACGTTGAGACGTCGTTGCACGCGTATATGAACGTTGTTCTGCACCAAGGAATACATCTTTAAATTGGTTCATGCCCGCATTTGTAAATAACAAAGTTGGATCATTAGCAGGAACAAGTGAGCTACTTGTACCTTTGTTGTGCCCTTTACTGGCAAAATAATCAAGAAACGCGTTGCGGATCTCAGCTGTAGACATTGTCATGGAATTGTCCTGGGTGCTTGAATTATGAGCGATTGTTTAGATTAAATAATATAAACGGATCTGTTAATGAAGTGATTATACCCAAACCGCGTCAAAATGCTAACTCAGAGAGGTGCTTGAACCATGATTTTGTGTGTGTTAATCATTCAGAACTACTGCGCTATATAAGCTAAAAACTAAGCTAAAAAAAAACACCTAACATAAATGTTCAGTGTTTTTGTGTAATCATTAAATTATCAGAGACTCATCTCATTGATAATTATCAAATAGCTTCTTCGTTTTCTTCGCCAGTACGAATACGAATTACGCGTTCAACGGCTGTAACAAAGATCTTACCATCACCGATTTTACCTGTGTGCGCCGTTTCAACGATAGATTCGATACATGCATCAACGTCATCGTCTTGCACGATAAGATCAAGTTTTACTTTAGGTAAAAAGTCCACCATGTATTCAGCACCACGATAAAGCTCTGTATGACCTTTTTGACGGCCAAAACCTTTCACTTCAGATACAGTCATACCTGTGATACCAATTTCGGCAAGCGCTTCGCGTACATCGTCCAGTTTAAACGGTTTAATAATCGCTTCAATTTTTTTCATTGTCAGTCCCTGTTTGCCCCTAAATATAACTCTTAGCATACCTAAGCAAATTCAAATTGCCAATCAGACCGGCAATAAATCGATGAAATAGCTAAACTTAGTGCTTAACGCTGCCTTACCAGCAATCGCTTGTCTCAGTTTCAGCGCTATTCATCGATACAGTCGTGCCAAGATGATTGATAGTAAAAAAAGTGCAATCAGTATCAGTAGCCTGGGCACTTGATGCTTGTACTGTCGCAATTAACGTATAAGAGCCAACCCCAACACTCGAGTCAAGAGTAAAAGTATAGTAGTCACTATTATTATTCCAGCCCGATAATGTGTTTACTGCGCCACTGGTTAATGATGTCGCATACTGACCATTATCTAAATAAAATTGCTCTTGTAATAACTGTGCTTTATACAAGGCTGTTTTCGCATCATTACGATTATTATTGATAATATAAGCACTGTAAGAAGGATAACCAATACCCGCTAGAATACCGACAATCGCCACGACGATCATCAACTCGACCAAGGTAAAACCAGTTTGTTTAGTTGTCATTATTGCACCGCCTCATTGAAATAGCGGTAGATAGGGCGCGGACTCAACGTAACCTCAGTATCGATAGTACCCGTAGAGGTTGAGACGCCTTCAAGGGTGTTACGATCTCCCTTTCCTGCTCCTAATAAGCGTAGTAAAGGTGCATTATAGCTATTGTTTTCGGAATGGATCGACAGATCTTTGGCAATCACATTTTCTAATTTTTTATACGTTTTAAGTTCTCCAGTATTTAAGTTCACTTGATAAAAGTGACTATTTCCTGTTTGTGCAAGTAAACACTCCAAGCCATTATTAACAACAACTGTACTACTAAATGGACTATAACTATTAAAGTTAACAACACCATCAATGACGACTGCATTTCCTAAAATTTTCTGGCCTTTATCTTTAGTTAAGTGATAAGCCCAGCCAGCATCATTGGAATCAGTAACGACGTCAGGGTCGACCAGAGTTAAATCATCAAATTGGAGCGGAGTTTCACGTACTTTTGCAGCAACAGAATAGATTGATGGGTCGACCTCGCCACTTGCTACCCATACCACAGGCGTTAAATCAAGATCCTTAATATTGAACATATAATCTTCTGTGACTTTATTCGAATTAGGATGGGTAATGTCTCCACTTCCTATTAGCAGACCATCATAAGCTCGTCTATTTTGATTTACAGCTCTCACAATCGATGGTGCAGTGAAGAATCGGCGATCAGAAGCTCCAATCTGTTTATCTCCCAACTGTGCAATCAACCTTAATGACCACCCTCCAGTATCTACTGTTGTCTTGTCATGACCTGAATAAGTATTAGGTGTATCGATACGATAAATATTTCCCCCTGTATCAGCAGCATAAATACGATCTAAATATCCATCGCCATCACTATCAAGTACCGATAATTTACTGGCGATACTATCAGTAATACAATCCCACTGGGCTTCATCACACTCTTCACTGAAAACGAATGAACTAACAACGGATTTATCTTTAATATCCACGATGTAAACACCACGACCAAGGGTGTCACCGCACACTGTACTACCATTTATTCCGCAATTATCTTTGCCGATATCATAGCCGCCACCAAAAATTAAGACTGGATTTGAGTTCAATTCATGCTCAAACCCTCTGTAAACTTTAGTGACTGTTGGTACTGACCATGTTTGCCCTAACTTTGCAAAATCACCAGTGCCGGTATTCTTCATAATCCAATGAAGCGTTAGTTTCTCTGTCGACCCAGATATAAGTCCCTTATCAACATTAAAGGAATAGTAAGCACTGCCGCCCCTTCTAAGGCCAAAGGTAATTATATGTTTTGAGTCACCATATTCAGCATCTACAGCAGTGCTATCAACACCATAAACACGATCTGCTATTGTCGAATCATAGCGTAGGGAGATTGCGCTTTTAAGTAAGTCTACAGGGATAAAAGCCCACTCCTCTTCAACGGCATTGCCATTATCTTTAAACGCATGGAAGAATCCAGCGTTGGTTCCAATGAAGATTCGCGAAACATCATCATATTTAACAACGAGCGGAGCTGAATGCATGGGATCACCAAAGATATCATCACGGAATGCGGTTCCTGTATCATTCAAACCATTAAGCCACCTAATTGTTGCAGATAAAGCTTCAACATCAACATCTAACAGTGCAGCTAAAGCAATGTTTTGAGCTTCAATAACATCTTCAGAATCAGGTGGCGTAGACGGCGGCGCTGCACTATCTGAATTAATACACGTCCCCGTCTTAACACCCAATACAACTTTCAAGTTATCTAGAGTGATCTCACATAAGACACTGTCACTACCGTTATTTACGTATACTTTTCGTGGTATTGATACATCACGGCGATTAAATGCTTCAACGACGCCACCAACCTCAACGGCATCCAGTCCGGGTGAGTTACTCCAGCCAGAATACAGTCCATCAGCGAAAAAAACACCGTTTGTAGATGAGAGTGCAGGTGTCAAATTAGTACTTGTCGCTAAACTTGCTTGCATGTCCCACGCATTTAACACCCCATTTTCAATCACCAATTTTTTTAAGTTCCCATTCCATTTACTACTTTGAGCAGGTTCAAACATTGTAAAATAAACAGCCTTATCACTTTGAGTCGAATTATTAGCATTTATTGAGGTGGTAACAGTCGCAGTCGTAGACTTTTGCCTAGCGACGATATCGCCCAACACTAATTTAAGTTTTTCTCTTAACTCCGTGGCCGTTTCAGCATTGAAAAACTCACCACCACCTGACTTTGCGGTTTTTTCTAACAAGGCTTTACTACCATCAAGAACGTCAATACCGACTGTGTATGTAGCAATGTGCTGTTTACCATCACTGTCATCACCATTCATGTCATTGTTATAGAGATAATGCGCCAGTTGCGGCAATTTATTCTCAACTTGACAGTCTGATAAGAAACCAAACTTTGATTCCATTGTCGTTTCTACCGTTCTTGCAGCATGTGCGGTATCAGATAGCGATCTAGGATCTGAATCATCAAGCAGTTTTAACTCTGGTTGGTCTGTTAATAATTCAGCTGTTAACGTATCTATTTGCGGATTTGCTTCACCATCATGATTTTGGCAGGTAATAAATCGGTCTGAATCATTATCAGTCTCTTTATATCCAGCGGTGACAATAATGATATAAGCTTCAGTTTGGCAGGTTTTAGTCCAATCAAGTGGGCTTATATACTCTTTTCCCGCTGTTTCTATCGATTTGTCGCGTTTCGGGTAAGGGAAAAATGCCTCATCATCACCAAACCAAACATCCTGACCATATAAATATCGGTACCCTTCATACAGGCTTTCGCATAAAGCAGAGCGCGCATCGGAAGATGTGGTGATCCCTGAAACCTTACTTCTTATTAAACTAACGCTATCCTTATATCCTTGTAAGTTCGCCTTGTAATCTAAGGTATCATAGGACTTAATCCCTGAGATAATACGCCCACCATGATTATCGGCTAGGTCTAATTGTTCAATGACAGTATTATTCAAATTGAAAATTTCCAAACCACTTTTAACTTCCGGTGTTTCAAGCATCACATCCAAAACAACTTTTTTCGCCACATTAAGAAAAGAAAGTTCGATACTATCCGTTCCTGCTTTTTTCAATGCAGCCCAATCCACTAGGTTATCGGAATACAAGTACGCTTGATCTGCGCTACCGCCGCCTGAAAAAGAAAGATCTTTTGCTGGGTTAGAACCATTTTGATAACCGTATGGTATGTTTACGCCATTTTGTGGGTAACCTTGATAGAATGTAGAGTCTTGCAGCCCTGTTTCCTCATCCTCTATAGCAAAGAATGCAGCACCTTCAGCGCCCGGATTATGAGGGTTATTTAAATCCATATCCGTCTTACAGTCGATCTTTGGCGAATTAAGCTCATGCTTTGGACCGATAGTTTCAGACCAGTACTTCGCCCCGATACCAAAAAAACCAATACCTTTCCATTGACGTACATGATCAGAATAAGCACCTAGCTCTCCGCTCATATCAAAAACCGCCGATGAACAATTCATATACTTATACTTACGTTTTTTTTCATCATCAATTATCGGAATTGTCGTAACAAAGTCACTATATAAAACACTATCAGAAGGGCTAATATTATCTTTGGACGCTATTTCAGCTAACGTCTCAAATGATGCAAGGTCTTTAATCTCGTCATAATTACGCCAATAAAAATGTTGACTAGTAAAGCGGTCTTCAAAAAACTTTTCAATGTTATTCGATGCGGGATCAGAGTAATCAATATTAGGATCATAGCGTTCAGGGACTGGGAATGTCGTATTATTATTCATATGTCGCGATGTATCGAGAATAATAAGCACTTGCGGTTTGTTATCAATACTAGCCTCATAGATCTCAGTTTCATCAGCATGCACACTACAACCCAATATAACCGCCAATATGGCACTGGCAGTTTTGAAAATCCTTTTCATTTATCTGTCCTTATTGATTCTGAGCGGCTAAAAATGGCTGCTCTACACCAGCCGTCATAGCTAGCCCCTGAACTCGGCGATTATTATTTTGTGAAAAATCCATTTTCACAAATCGACAACTAATTAAATTTACACTCGACGCTTTAGTACTGCGCTTGCAGTAACCTTCACCACGCTGAGTAAGCCCCACAATAATGTCTGGTGATTGCGTCACACTCAGCGCAGAACTCGCTGTCGACGTTAACTCCATAATGTCATTTATCAAATTAGGGTTTTCCATTACTTCAGTAAAACCACCAAGTATTTCTTGCTCATTTGCTAATTTTTCTTGCGTCAAGCCAATTGCATTCATCCCTAATCGTGTTTCAGTGATCACTGCAGCAGCCAGTGACGTCACAACGACCAGAATAATAATAACAAGAAAAAGGGTAATACCTTGCTGTGCTTTCATCGCGTCACCGCCATCATGTTGTTTCTTATTACCACTGTAGTGGAAAGCAAAAATCGCCTGTAATGATCATCAGCAGTGGGAGTAAAAGGCGCAAACCTGAGATTATAATTAGCGTCATTATTGAATGTCAGGTCCGGGCTGTTTGCTCTGGCTAATACGTGGATACGTGCCGATACTAATTGACTATTACTCCACATAGCAGCCGTTAAATTGACATCACCACTAAGATAATAGATGTCAGCGCCACCATCGCGTGGAGTATCCGTATCCACACCAAATTCGATACGAAGCCCTTCAATATTTCCGACTATCAAGTCATTACTCAGTTCATCGCCCTGACGCGAAAAGCGCGTTAACCGGGGGCCAGCGGTTTCATGTGTTTCGACAAAATAGGTATGATGTAAATAAGGATAAAACTCAGCATTGTCTATATTCGTCGCACCGTTTGGCACCGAGCCTTTAAATAGTTGAGCTTGTTGCGGTGATACCGCTAAATAATAATCCGCTGCTTCCATCCCAGCGACAGTGACTGTATTACCTTGTATGCGCGCTATGGACAGTACATCACTGTTTGCAGCCATACTGTAACCAGCATCATCACTATCATTGATACAATCGGCTTCGGTGAAGGTACCTGCTGATGCCATTTCAACCCAGTTAGCCCATGCAGGTAAACTAAATGTGCCAATAGCGCTGCTACTTGCCTCAATAAACATTGCACAACTGCCAGGAGTCAACGTCAGTGTGTCAGGGGTCTTAATGTCAGTCAGTAATTCCCCAGAAAACTCAGCCCAACTGCCAATACTCCGTACATCTTCGACTAATACCTGTAATGCTAATTGCGCCTGCTGCTGCAAACTCGATACCGCTGATGAACGGTTTACCGACACCTTAGTATCCACAAACATCGTGGTGATTGAGGTCATTAAAACAATACCAACAACAAGCGAAATCATCAGTTCAACTAAATTAAAGCCAGCTTGTGTCACTGTCATATGGCCTCCGAGATCAAACTGGTTAATACCACTTGTCGGCGGTTACTGACTGCCGGATCGATTGCAACACCGCAGGCAGCGCCATTAGCTGCGCCAGATGAGCTTGCTGTATTTTGAACCTGCCAACTCACCGCTATGGTCACAGACTCTGCCACATTACGGCATAAGGCCATGTTATTGATTGAAGCAGAGCTAGCTGCATTGGCGAGAATATCAGTGATAATATCGTCTTGGGTGTCTACAGAACTTGAAGAGGGGTTAATCCAATCTGTATTCGCACGTAATTCTTCCAACGCTGTGCGCGCTAGAAAAGAGGCTTGAATTTGCTTGTCTGTATCTGCTAATGATTTCTTCGCAATCCCTTGCAATGCCACTATGCCAAGCAGGCCTACGGCAAGTATGAATGATGTGATCATCACTTCAATGAGACTGAATCCAGAGTCCTTTCTAGATTGCATAACTAACTCACTTAAATAATTTATACACACGGATGTTACACAAATGTTTAATTTATGTAAACATAATGCATTTTTATTCTGTGAGGAATAACACCCAATAGGTGAAATAGCTGGTTATCATCACGCTGATACTAAAATGGAGGACTGTCGAAACGTATAAGAATTGATATGAGGAAATAAAAGATTGAGTTAAAAATTAACGCTCGTCAAGTCGATGACTAAACGAGCGCCTTAATCATAATGACTAGTTTACTTGCTTGATGCGTAACTCAGCTGGTACTTCAAATGTTGTATTTTCAGGACGACCTGCGACTTCAGTCACCAACTGACCACCACAGGCTTGTAGCTTTTCAACCACCTGATCAATCAGTATCTTAGGTGCTGATGCACCTGCTGTAACACCTATTTTCAGTTTCCCTTCCAGTAGTGCAGGATCGATATCACCGGCATTATCAATCAGGTAAGACGGTACACCGATATTCTCTGACTTTTCACGTAAACGGTTTGAATTCGATGAGTTCTTCGAACCTACAACAAACATAATATCAACCATGTTTGCCAACTTAGATACTGCGTCTTGACGATTTTGCGTCGCATAACAAATATCATCTTTACGTGGTCCGTTGATCTCAGGGAAACGTTCACGTAATGCATCAATGATCTCTGCACAATCATCAACCGATAACGTCGTTTGCGAGCTGTAAGTCAAATTCGTTACGTCTTTAACTTCTAGCGCTGCAACATCTGCAATCGATTCAACCAAATACATACCGCCGTCAGCATTATCATACTGACCCATGGTACCTTCAACTTCAGGATGACCTTTATGACCAATCAATACACATTCAATCCCACGGCGACTAGCACGTGTTACTTCCATGTGTACTTTGGTTACTAATGGGCAAGTGGCATCAAAGACTTTTAAGTCACGGCGCTTAGCTTCAGCTTGCACTGCTTTTGATACACCGTGCGCACTAAAAATAACCACGCGGCCGTCTGGCACTTCATCCAGTTCTTCGACAAAAACAGCACCATTCTCTTTTAAGCTATCCACCACATAACGATTATGTACAACTTCGTGGCGTACATAGACAGGGGTTTCAAACAGCTCAAGTGCACGTTCAACAATGCTAATAGCACGGTCTACACCAGCACAAAAACCTCGAGGATTAGCGAGTAAAATTTCCATCATAAACCTTATTTATTCTGCATTAATTTCTAAAATTTCAACTTCAAACGTCACGACTTGTCCCGCCAACGGATGATTAAAATCGACAGTAACCGAGTCGCCAACCACTTCACGGATCATACCCGGTAATTCAGCGCCATCAGGCTGGGTAAAACCAACAATTAAGCCAACTTCCGCTTTCACTTCAGTAAACTTAGCGCGATCTAAGTAGTAAATATTATCTGGATTAGGTTGTCCGAATGCATCTTCAGGTTGCAGTTCAAACTTATTCTTATCACCAACAGTTAGCCCTAATAAGCAACGCTCAAAGTTAGGCGTTAAGCTACCATCGCCAATCACTAGCTTAGCTGGTTTACCTTGTAACTCAGTGCTATCTGCAACAGAGCCATCAGCTAAAGTAATAGTGAAATGCATAAGTACTTGGCTGTCGTCGCCAATTGTTGCTACGTTAACTGTCATTTGATGATTCCTTGTCATTCTTACTTTCCATAATGGCTTCCAGGATTAGCATCGCGGCACCAATACAGATCCAAGTGTCTGCTAAATTAAAGATTGGGAAATGGCTCTTGTCCCAATACACATGTAAAAAGTCGATTACATAACCATGAATAATACGATCATATAAATTACCTAACGCACCACCTAAAATAAGCGCGTAAGCAATGTTACTCCAATATTTATTGGCGGCTTGCTGCTTAAGCCAATAAATCAATAGACCTGAAACAGAGACGGCAATAACGCCAAAGAACCAACGCTGCCAACCACCAGCATCCGCAAGCATACTAAATGCAGCGCCATAATTACGCGCATAGGTAAAGTTGAAAACAGGCAATACATTGACCGATTCACCGAGTTGGAAATGACTGACAACAAAAGACTTGGTGCCCAAATCAATAATAAATGCCATAACGGCTAACCATAGCCAGATTAGTCCCGTTCTCTTTGTTGTACCTACAGTCATTATTATCCTCTGGTTCGTCAACATGATGACGATAAATAGCATGCAATGGCTAAATTGTTATCATTAGCAATTCAGCATTTTGAAATAGATTGTTAACAATCATATCATTTTATATCGTGGGTTAAGCATTAATCCATAAAAAAATGCCTACTGTATTTGTCCTGGTTAAGCTAACCAGTACACAGTAGGCATTCTATGTGAAAGATAATAACAACTTAATTGCTATTACCCTTCTTTACTCGCATTATACTTACACTCGCAATAAGCGTAATTAATACATTACCGATTAAGCAAATTGACGTTGTTCGCCTTCACCATCGATATTATCTTCACAACGAGCACACAATGTTGGATGTACTTCAGACTGACCAACAGTGTCGTTATGGTGCCAGCAACGCTCGCACTTCTCAGCTTCACTCTTAGCGACGCTGATCCATAAACCTTCAATAGCGCTTGCTTCAACATCAGCTGGTGCTTCAGTTACAGCGACAACGTTAGTGTTTGACGTTAGTAATAGGAAACGTAATTCGTTACCTAACTTACCAAGATCAGCCGCTAACTCTGCAGTAGCATAAAGTGTTACGTCAGCTTGTAGAGAACCACCAACAACAGCGTTGTTACGTGCTACTTCAACAGTCTTGTTCACTTCACTACGCACAGCTTGTAACTTGCTCCAGTAAGCGTTGTTTAGCTCTGCATCGTCTGCAAGTGGCGTTAGACCTGTGTACCATTCTTCCGTAAATACATACTCAGAACGTTCACCCGGCATTGCATTCCAAATTTCGAACGATGTGAAGCTTAAGATAGGCGCAGTCCAACGAACCATCGCTTCTAAGATATGGAACATCGCAGTTTGGCAGCTACGACGGGCAATACCGTCTGACTTAGCTGTGTACTGGCGATCTTTGATGATATCTAAATAGAAGCTACCTAATTCAATTGAACAGAATGTCATTAGCTTTTGCGTTACATTCTGCATTTGGTAGTTTTCGTAATCAGCTAGGATTTCAGTTTGCAGTGCATGTGCACGACCGATAGCCCATTGATCTAATGCCACCATGTCTTCTGCTGCAACCATATCAGTTTCTGGGTTGAAACCTTCAAGGTTAGACAGTAGGAAACGTGCAGTATTACGAATACGGCGGTAAGCGTCAGCGCTGCGATCTAAGATCTCGTCAGAAACTGTCATTTCACCCGTGTAGTCCGTGCTTGCAACCCACCAGCGTAATACATCACCACCTAGGCGGTTCATTACATCTTGTGGCGCCATTACGTTACCGATAGATTTAGACATCTTACGGCCTTTCGCATCAACAACGAAGCCATGTGTTAACACGTCTTTGTAAGGTGCTTTACCGTGAATAGCAGTTGAAATCATTAATGATGATTGGAACCAACCACGATGTTGATCTGAACCTTCAAGGTAAAGATCGATATCAGCGCCGTCGTATTCTTTACGTGCATCAACAACAGAGAAGTGTGTTGAACCCGAATCGAACCATACGTCTAATGTATCAGGTGCTTTCGTATAGTTAACTGCATCGTCACCCAATAAATCAGTAGAATCTAGATCCCACCAAGCTTGAATGCCTTTTTGCTCAACTAAGTTAGCAATATCTTGCATTAACTCAGCAGAACGTGGATGCGGTTCTTGTGTTTCGTTGTGCACGAATAAAGAAATTGGCACACCCCAAGTACGCTGACGAGAAATACACCAGTCAGGACGATTCGTTACCATGCTCTCGATACGCTCTTGACCCCATGAAGGAACCCATTGCACATCTTGAATTTCTTTCATTGCCGCATTACGTAAACCATTTTGTTCCATGCTGATAAACCATTGTGGTGTCGCACGGAAAATGATTGGCGTTTTGTGGCGCCAGCAATGTGGGTAGCTGTGTTTCAGCACCTGGTGGTTTAGTAACGCACCTTTTTCAGTTAGCACTTCAAGTACGCTATCGTTGGCTTTAAATACATGTTGGCCAGCAAATAAAGGCGTATCTTCAAGATAAACACCGTTGTTACCAACAGGGTTTGCAATTTCTAGATTATAACGTAGACCAGCCACGTAATCTTCTTGACCGTGACCCGGAGCAGTATGCACAACACCTGTGCCCGCTTCAGTCGTTACGTGATCAGCTAAAATAGCTGGTACATCGAAATCGTAGAATGGGTGGTTAAAGCGTAAGTTTTCTAGTGCAGCACCAGTACAAGTACCGAGCGTCGTGAAGCTTTCTGGTGCAAATGCAGCCATGCAAGATTCAACTAAGTCTGTTGCTAGAATTAACTGTTGTGAACCCGTTTCAGTTACCATGTTAACTAATGAGTATTCTACTCTTTCAGCTAGTGCAACCGCGCGGTTAGCAGGTAATGTCCAAGGTGTAGTAGTCCAGATAACAGTTGACACTAAACCTTCAACATCGCTACCGAATACCGCTTTCACAGCCGCTTGATCTTGTGCAGTAAAACGCACGTAGATAGCAGGTGATTTCTTATCTTCGTATTCTACTTCTGCTTCAGCAAGTGCAGAACCACAGTCTGTACACCAATGAACAGGTTTAGAACCTTTTTGTAAGTGACCGTTTTCAACGATTTTACCTAAAGCGCGGATAATGTTTGCTTCAGTGCTGAAATCCATTGTTAGGTACGGATTCTGCCAATCGCCTAATACGCCCAGACGGATAAAGTCTTGGCGCTGACCGTTAACTTGTTTTGTCGCGTATTTACGACATTCTTCGCGAAACTGTGCAGCCGTTACTTTCCGACCCGGTTTGCCCACTTTCTTTTCTACCATTAATTCAATTGGTAGACCGTGACAATCCCAACCTGGAATGTAAGGTGCGTCGAATCCAGACAAGCCTTTGGCTTTAATAATAACGTCTTTTAGGATCTTGTTAACTGAGTGACCAATGTGAATGTTACCATTCGCATAAGGAGGGCCATCGTGCAAAATAAAGGTTTTTTTACCTTTTTTAGCAGCACGGATTTTTCCGTATAAATCATCAGTCGTCCACTGCTTCAACATATTTGGTTCGCGGTTCGCTAAATTAGCGCGCATTGCGAAGCCAGTTTTTGGCAGGTTCAGCGTTTTTTTATATTCGCTCATGTATCCTAATTCCGTTATTGGTATTATTAAAAATTAAACTGACAGGCCAAAAAAGGTTTTGGCTGCAATGACATCTCGTTCTATTTGTTGGCGAAGTACATCAAAGGATGCAAATTTCTGTTCACCACGTAATCTCTTTTTCAGGACAACCTCAAGCTGTTTGCCGTACAGGTCACCATCAAAATTAAATAAATTCACTTCCAGTTGGGTACGTATGCCGCCAACTGTAGGTCGCTTACCTATGTTGGCAACGCCCTGGATAGCATTATCGCTGATACCTAACACTTCAACTACATACACGCCATTAATAGGGTCTACGCAGCGTTTTAACGGTATATTCGCGGTTGGAAAGCCGATAGTTCGTCCGAGTTTAGCCCCGTGAGCAACCTTACCAAAAATACTAAATGGTCGGCCTAATAACGCACAGGCTAAATCGAGGTTATCTTGTGCTAATGCTTCACGGATCATGGTACTACTCACGCGTGCTTGCGCAACGCTAAACGTATCCATACTCACCACGTCAAAGCCATACTTAGCACCGGCTGCTTGCAACATAGCAAAGTCACCCGTACGTTTATGGCCAAAACGAAAATCATCACCAACAACTAAATATTTAACGCCTAATTTATTCACTAACAACTGAGTGATAAATTCATCCGCAGACAGCGCTGCGAATTTGCTATTAAAGTTAACACATAATAACTGGTCAATATTTTGATCTTTTAACGCTGCATACTTATCACGTAAACGTGTTAATCGCGCAGGCGCTTTGTCGCCAATGATCATCTCTAGTGGCTGCGGTTCAAATGTCATCACCGTTGCTGGCAAATTCAATTGTTTCGCTTTTTCGATTAACTGTCGTAATACCGATTGGTGCCCGAGATGAACGCCATCAAAGTTACCGATAGTTAAAACACACCCTTGATGGTGTGGCTTCAAATTGTGAATGCCTCGAATCAGCTCCATGTCTTTGCCAACTATTCCACTAAAACGACAAATTATAACTTAGTCAACGCACACGGTCAGCAACAATTTGTACTCAGTCAGTAATTTTAAAATGTCGCGGACGTAAACCAAGTACCAATAACGCCATAAAATAGCTTATTGCCGCTAAGCCAATTAATCCTAACAGGCATAAACCACTGTCTAATAATCCCCAAGCATACCATTGCTCTATATCGGGGGTAACAGCGTAAATTAAGCCAGCCATGGAGCCAGCAGACAGGAATAACTTGATAATCACTTTAGCAGTATCGGCATTAACCTTATACACCCCCTCTTTATGCAGTCCCCAATAGAGCAGTCCTGCATTCAAGGTCGCAGAACCCGCCGTTGCGAGTGCTAAACCAACATAGCCAAACGGGATCGCGAGGATGATATTGAATCCCATATTACTGATCATGGCGATAATGCCGAATTTAACCGGTGTACGAGTATCTTGGCGCGCATAGTAGCCCGGAGCAAGTACTTTAATAAGCATGAAACTAAGTAATCCTGAGCCATATGCCATTAAACTCATCGATGCCATCGATACATCATCCGCGCCAAATTCGCCACGCATAAACAGTACTTTAAGCATAGGGCCTGCGAGCACAATCATGCCCATCATCGCGGGGGTACCAAGCAGTAAAACCACTCTTACCCCCCAATCCATCGTCTGCTTAAACTGTGTGTTAGACTTTGCTGAATGGGTACGTGATAATGCAGGTAAGATCACCGTCGCAATCGCAATACCAAATAACCCCAACGGGAATTCCAATAATCGGTCTGAGTAGTACAACCAACTAATCGAACCTGTCATTAAAAATGAAGCAATAAATGTATCAAACAATAAATTAATTTGGCTTACTGACACACCAAACATCGCCGGTATCATTAATTTTCTAATTTTAGTCACACCAGGATCACGCCAACCCCAACGTGGTTTGACTAACATTTTCTGTTTTGCTAAAAATGGAATTTGGAATAAAAACTGAATAGCGCCACCGATAAATACACCAATAGCAAGACCGACTTCAGGTTGCTCTAGAGTCGGAGAAATGAACAATGCCGCACCGATAATAGCGATATTTAAAAATACCGGAGTAAAGGCCGCTACAGCAAATTTACCCAAAGTGTTCAAAATTGCACCAGATAATGCGGTAAAAGTAATAAACCACAAATAAGGAAAAGTAATTTTCAACATAAATGATGCTAGTTCAAACTTGTGTGCATCCGGCCCATCATTAAGCCAATCAACAAACCAACCCGCACCAAATAAAATAGTGATCAACGGGGAGCCAATTACCCCAAATAAGGTAACAATTGTCACTAATACCCCTAATGTGCCGGAGACAGAGGCGATTAATTGTCTTACCTTCTCTTTATCACCAGTTTGTTGATATTCGGTCAAAACTGGCACAAAAGCCTGTGCAAATGCACCTTCAGCAAACAAGCGTCGTAAGAAATTGGGGATTTTGTTGGCGAAGAAGAAAACATCGGCTGCAGCACCCGCGCCCATCAAGTTTGCAACGATAACATCTCGAACCAGTCCTAAAATACGTGAGATCATGGTCATCGAACTGACGATAAGACCAGATTTTATTAATTTATTACTCAAGAAATACCTTTTATGTCAATCAAGCCCTGTTCGTGAGCCGCATTTGCTGCTAAAATATGTCCCACATCTTAACTGTCATTGCAGTTAGTTGCCAATATTTTGCCTGTTATTTACACAAAAATATTGACAAATTTCGTTAGGCAAGGCATATTCCTCGCCTTTATAAAATTAACGTCTTTAGACATTTAGGAGTAGGACCTTGGCTAATATCAAGTCTGCTAAAAAACGCGCAATTCAATCTGAAAAACGCCGTAAGCACAACACTTCACGCCGTTCAATGATGCGTACACTAACTAAAAAAATTATCGTAGCTATCGCTGCTGGTAATAAAGAAGAAGCGACTGCTGCATTTGTTGCTGCACAACCGATTCTAGATCGTATGGCTTGTAAAGGCCTGATCCACGCAAACAAAGCTGCTCGTATTAAGAGCCGTCTTTCTGCAAAGATCAAAGCACTTTAATTATTGCTTAATATGATAATGAAAAAACCAGCTTCGGCTGGTTTTTTTATATCTGAAAAATGAGTAATCAGGTTCTAACCTGTCATACCCGCTACTAGCCTACCGCCTTTTCTTTTATATCCACATCATTTTTAGCCGTTGTTGCACACGCCAGTAAGTAATAACCAAACACTGCTGCCAACGTAGAGCCAATTAATATCCCCAAACGCGCCAAGTCAGCCATCACCGGATCGGTAAACGCTAATGATGTGATGAACATCGACATCGTAAAGCCAATACCACACAGCACTGATACCGCGAAAACCTGTTTAAAGTTAACCCCTTCAGGTAATGTCGCAATTTTAAATTTCACCGCTAACCAGCTAATCGTAAAGATGCCTAAAGGTTTACCAATAAATAGCCCTAGTGCCACTCCGATAGGTAGTGCAGATGTTATATCACTGAGTTGTATATTGGTTAACGAAACGCCAGCATTAGCAAAGGCGAACAAAGGTAAAATGTAATACTTAGTCCAAGGATGTAACCAACGCGCTAATGTTTTGGCTGGTGAATGCGGATTTTCGACATCATCTTTATTATCTTTACGGTACATCGGAATAGCAAAACCAATCACAACTCCTGCCAGCGTCGCATGTACGCCTGATTTTAATACCGCGACCCATAGCAAGGCGCCAACGATCAAATACGGCGTTAAACTCATCACATTATAACGATGCATCAGCCACAACACGCTAATGCAAGCACACGCGAGGGTCAGTGAGAGTACCGACATATCTGCGGTATAAAATAAAGCGATGATAATGATCACGCCTAAATCATCCATAATAGCCAATGCCAGTAAGAATATTTTTAAATTAACTGGTACCCGTTTTCCCAATAACGATAATACGCCTAACGCAAACGCAATATCCGTAGCGGCAGGAATTGCCCAGCCTTTTACAGCCTCGGGATCAGCACCATTAAAGCTTAAATACACCAATGCCGGTGCAAACATACCACCAGCGGCAGCAATGATAGGAAACAGTGATTTTTTACGACTCGCCAGCGCCCCTTCAACCAATTCTTGCTTTACTTCAAGCCCGATTAATAAGAAAAATACCGCCATCAAGCCATCATTAATCCAATGGCTGAATGACTTATTAATATCAATATCAGCGACTCGTACTTGCATTTCGGTATGTAAAAAACTCAGATACAACTCTGAGAATGGCGAGTTAGCCACGATCATCGCTAATACGGCCGCGATAATCAGTAATACGCCACCTGATGACTCAGTGCGTAAGAATTGCGTTAACGATTTATACAAATCAGCCTCCTTGCTTGCTATTAGGTATTCGTATTTTGATAAATAATCAAAAACATCAACCACATAAATTTAGTATAGAAAATTCACAAAGATTTAACCTTAAAATTTGTCAATTTCGTTATATTGGTATGTATTAATTATTTTAACCATACTATTTAGGTAATTATTAATGCCATTACGCACCCAGCAACAGCCATCTTTACCCGAACTCGTGCAGTTAGAAAAATTGATAGCACTCGGTGGTACACACTTGCGCCACCAAGTATTAGCGCGCGTACCTTACAAAAAATTCAGTTACCCTTTGTACTCGATCAGTATGGGGTCACAATCCCGAAATGCCCCTGTCATCGCCTTTATCGGAGGCATTCATGGTGTTGAACGCATCGGCACCCAAGTTATCCTCGCCTTGTTTGAAAGCCTCATTCGTCGACTAAAATGGGACCAATCGCTACATCAGGAATTAAGCCAAGTAAAACTACTCTTTCTGCCATTAATGAATCCAGTCGGTATGCTCAACAATAGCCGGGCCAATGGTAATGGTGTTGATTTAATGCGTAATGCGCCTGTAGATGCTGCTGGCACCGTGCCTTGGCTGGTTGGCGGCCAGCGGATCAGTAATATATTACCCTGGTATCGCGGCAGAAAAGGCAAAGCAATGCAAGAGGAGTCCCGTGTACTCGTTGAACATATTAACCAAGAATTATTGGCGGCACCGTTCAGCATCGCATTGGATTGCCACTCTGGATTCGGCTTCAACAATCAAATTTGGTTTCCATACGCAAAATCAAAACAGCCAATTCCTCACTTAGCTGAAATATTTAAACTGCGAAAAATGCTCACAGAAACCTACCCACACCAAGATTATGTATTTGAACCGCAAGCACGTAATTACATGACCCATGGAGATTTGTGGGATCATTTATATGACCAATCGCTCAATCTTGATACCACCTTTTTACCACTGACATTAGAAATGGGCTCATGGACCTGGATCAAAAAAAATCCCCTGCAAGTATTTAAATCCAGTGGCATTTTTCATCCTATTCAGCCCCACCGAGTTAAGCGTGTTCTGCGCCAACACCACGTACTCATGGAGTTTTTAATTAAGGTAACGGGTTCTTACGCACACTGGCTACCACAACTAAATAAGGAACGTCATCATGCCGATGCAACTTCGCTCTGGTATAACGAATAGTCTATTACCCTTACCGATTGAGAAGGAAAACCCCACACCAATATGGCTATTAATCCGTGGGCTGTGCCGCCAAAAATTGCACTGGGAAGACTTTCCAACCAAGCTGTCCCAACAACTTAATGGTCAAGTTATATGTTGTGATATTGCTGGTACAGGTAGTCAATGGCAAGTCACAACACCAAGATCGATCACAGCTATTATGCGGCAACTGCGTCATACATTTAGACAGCAGCACCAGCATGTGAGTTATCCGATCCGATTACTGGGGATTTCGATGGGCGGCATGATCGCAACGGAATGGGCAAAACATTTTCCTAATGAGGTCGAGCGCATGGTGTTTATTAATACCAGCTTCAAAGAATTCAGTCCTCTTCACCAACGTCTTAAATTACACAATGTCCCCACGCTACTGAAAATATTAACCAGTCCACCTTTGCAGCAAGAACAGCTCATTTTAAAGATGACTAGCCATACAGCCCCACATACGCATAACCAACAAAGTCACACTCAAATTAATAACCATCAAGCATTAGCACAGCGCTGGGCTGATTATGCAGTGCAGCAGCCTGTAAGCCGTCAAAATGCACTGCGACAACTGGTTGCAGCTAGTCGTTTTAGTCCGCCAACGCAGGCACCCATTAAACATATTTTGTTACTCGCAAGCTCACACGACCGACTCGTTGATGTTAGCTGCAGTACTGTAATTGCAAAAAAATGGTTGTGTCCAATTCATTATCACCCCACAGCTGGTCACGATTTACCGCTTGATGACAGCAGTTGGGTCTGTCATCAGATTGCAGAGTGGCTCACAGAATAGGATGTTAACTCGTCATTCAATTGCCATAAAAAATCACTAAAAATGTCATCTTCTACTTCTATGATAAAGCCATCAATAATCTAAAGGATGAAGATTATGCTCAACGTAGAAGCCGAAATAAACCAACGTTACCCCGACTTTTTTCAAAAGAAAAGCACCCGTCTTATCGCCAAACCTATGTTGGCGACACTCAGATTACTGTTCCACGAACGTGAATTACGTCAGTTTGGCGAAACCTATGCCCACCTCACTGGTATCGAGTTTATTGAACAAGTATTCGAGCACTTTAGTTTTAGCTATTCCGTGCGCCCCAATGAAATAGAACGCATTCCTGCAACTGGTAAAGCCGTGATCATCGCCAATCACCCGATTGGTACACTCGATGGGATGGCACTACTGAAAATGGTCAGCAAAGTGCGTCCAGACGTGAAAGTCGTCGCCAATGATATGCTGATGATCATCAAGCCAGTGCACGATTATTTACTACCAGTAGATAACATGAATGGCGGTACGGCAGGCGAGCGTTTACAGGCAATAAAAACACATCTCAAGGATGAAGGTGTGATCATTATATTCCCCGCGGGCGAAGTTTCACGTATTAGCCCACAGGGCGTCAAAGACGGTAAGTGGCGCAATGGTTTCTTACGCATAGCCAGCAGCGTGCAAGCCCCTATCATCCCTATTTACATCAATGCTAAAAACTCACTATTTTTCTATAGCTTATCCATGCTATCAAAACCAATATCAACCCTGTGGTTAATTCGAGAAATGTTTAAACATGCGCATAACTCGGTATCGATTCGTATTGGTGAGCAAATAAATTATGATACTTATCAAGCCCTCGATTTACCGATGAATACCAAAACAGCACTATTTCGTAAGCACCTATATCGCTTAACCAAAGATAAACCGTCTATTTTCAATACCCAGTCAGCCATTGCGCATCCTGAAAACAAAGCTCTATTGCGCAGTGAGATACACGCTTGCAAAAAGCTCAGTGATAGCCGTGATGGTAAACAGATTTATTGCTATCGCCATCAAGCTAACTCAACCATTATGCGTGAAATAGGTCGCTTGCGAGAAGAGTCATTCCGCTTAGTCGGTGAAGGCACTGGAGAACGCCGTGATGTCGATATCTATGATAACTCGTATGTCCATATTCTACTGTGGGATGATGAAGCACTGGAATTGATCGGCGCTTATCGGTTATTAGAAACCAATAAAGTCGATTTAGCCAAGGTACAACAGCAACTTTACAGTGCCACCTTGTTCGACTATCAACCAGCGATGAACCCTTATCTGACATCAGGCATAGAACTTGGTCGTAGCTTTATTCAGCCTAAGTACTGGGGAACTCGTTGCCTAGAGTATCTATGGCAAGGGATCATGGAATACATTATTCAGCACAGCGGTAGTCGCTATCTGTTTGGTACGGTGAGTATCAGTAACAGCTATTCGCAACCCGCTAAAGAGCTACTGGTGTATTATTATCAGCACTTCTACGGCAATCCAAACAGTGTGGCGACGGCTAGCATGCCATTTCGTTTGTCAGAGCAAGCTAATCGACGTTTAACCGACTTATTCGCAGGTTCCGACGCGGAGTCAGGGATGGTAATTTTAAAAGCCCAGCTTAATCATATGGGCTTTAGTGTGCCGACCTTGTTTAAGCAATACACTAAATTGTGTAAACCCGGTGGTGTACAGATTTTTGACTTCAATATCGATCCCAATTTCAACCATTGCATCGATGGTCTGATCGTATTAGACCTCACGCAATTCACCGATAAGAATAAAAAGCGTTTTAACGCCCAAGCGCTGCAACTCGAACAGGTTTAATGACCAAAGCCTATAATCTAATTATCGCTGATATCTTATCAGCGATAATTAGACCTCTTTGATAAATGCTATTTGTAACCCCTCCGAATCTATGTAAGGATCCCGCTCACGCAAATTAATGCACAATAATTAATGCATAACAATAAAAGTGAGTAATCGATGAAGCTGTATCTTGATTTATGTACACGAATAGTGGAAGAAGGTGTTTGGGTAGAGAATGAACGTACCGGAAAACGCTGTTTAACCGTAATCAATGCTGATCTCACTTATGACGTAGCAAACAATGAGTTTCCATTAGTCACAACCCGTAAAAGCTTTTGGAAATCAGCCATTGCCGAGATCATTGGTTACATCCGTGGTTATGACAACGCAGCAGACTTTCGCGCATTAGGCACCAAAACCTGGGATGCTAATGCTAATGAAAATCCAGTTTGGTTAGCAAGTCCACACCGTAAAGGTGAAGATGACATGGGTTATGTCTATGGCGCCTGCGCACGTAACTGGGTAAAACCACAAGGCGGCACAGTCGATCTATTACGCCAAATCATTGATGACTTAACGAACGGTATTGATAACCGCGGCGAAATCTTAACTTTCTTCAATCCAGGTGCATTCGAACTGGGTTGTTTACGCCCGTGCATGTACAGCCATCACTTTTCACTACTTGGTGATACGCTATACCTAAACAGCACACAGCGTTCATGTGACGTGCCATTAGGCTTAAACTTCAATATGGTTCAAGTACACGTATTGTTAGCGCTAGTAGCCCAAATCACAGGCCACAAAGCCGGTCAGGCATACCATAAGATTGTGAATGCGCACATTTACGAAGATCAGCTAGAATTGATGCGTGACGTGCAATTAAAACGTGAACCATTACCACTGCCGAAACTTCACATCAATCCGAAAATTAAGACATTGGAAGATTTAGAAACCTGGGTAACCATGGCTGATTTTGAAGTAACAGATTACCAACACCATGACGCGATTAAATATCCATTTTCGGTATAACATCGACCATGAGTAAGCCTTAGCTGTCGATAGTTGAGACTACAAAAACCACATAGCAAAAGGGCGTTAACTTTATTGGTTAACGCCCTTTTGCATTTTGACTGGATGATGATTGTTACTGTAATGCGACTTTCCAACCTTGTTGCTCACAATAGGGAAACACAGCAGCGAAGGGTAACGGTTTGCAATAATAATAACCTTGCAAATAATCACACCGCAATTGGATCAGTTCCTCAGCAATCGCTTTATTCTCTACGCCTTCAGCCACCACGCTGCAACCCAAATTTTGAGCCAGAAATATAATTGAACGGACAATCGCATTATTGGTATTACCGTTATGCATCGCCATCACAAAAGAACGATCGATCTTAATTTGATTAATCGGTAGCTCTCTTAAAATAGACAGTGATGAAAAGCCAGTACCAAAATCATCAAGACTAATACGAAAACCTTGACGAGATAATTTTGAAAGAATCTCGCGGGTTTTAGCAACATCCGCCATGATTGCCGTTTCAGTCACTTCCAATACCAGTTGTGTTGGAGATAACCGTCCCTCACATACCAAGTCAGCAAGGTGCGTAGCAAAGCGATCATCTTGTAAATCTAAAGCGGATAAGTTGATGTGAATACAGGCATCTATATCCTTTCTGGCAAAATAAGCTAGATGTATGCAAATACGATCAAGCACCCACAATGTCACCTGACGAATAGAACCATTCTGCTCTGCCAGCGGGATAAACTGATCGGGTGGAATAAAGCTACCATCCGCCTGTGGCCAACGTAACAAGGCTTCGAAATGATGGTTTTTGGTTGCTTTTAGTTTCAGCACGGGCTGATAATATATTTCAAATTGACTCTCAGCTAACGCCAACTGCAACTTACTCGATATCGCCAACCGGGTTTTCGCATCGTTGTCTAATGCATCGTTATATAATCGATAAGACACTCGTTGCTTTTTAGCCTCGTACATCGCGGTGTCTGCTTTGCGCAACAACGGTGCAATCTCACCGCTATCATGAGGGAATAAGCTGACACCAGTACTAAGGCGCACATTAAAGTTATAACTATCAAGGTTAAATGGCTCAAGCAGCGCATTATCTACGGTTCCCATTAACTTAATGATCTCAGCATCCTCGACCGAATCAAACAACAGCACAAACTCATCACCGCCAACCCGTGAAAAAAAACAATCTTTAGGTAATGCTTGTGCCAGCCTTTTCGAAAGCTGGATCAGAAGTTGATCACCATAATAATGCCCGACAGCATCGTTAATTTGCTTAAAGTCATTTAAATCTAATACAAAAACAGAGAAAGGCGCAGCTGCAGTTACTTTCGCTGTTACAGACTGCATAAAGTGCTGTCTATTGGGTAAACCAGTTAATGAGTCATGTAATGCATTGTGGCGCTCTTGTTGTGCAACAAGATGAAGGGCCTCAATACTGCTAAGGCTAAAGTTAATGACCATAAACACAAAAACACTACCGCCAAATAGGATGGTCGATAGACATATTTCGACAATAGAAACAGTGGTGATATTAGCCAGATAATACAGAAATGAGCAGTAGCCAATAAAGAAAAAAACAATCAATAGCAGTAATAACTGCCAACCCAAGCTACGCACTTTTTTACAGATTTTAATTGCTGGCCTTAGGCTTTGAGATAAAAAAATCAATCCCAACGCAACTAAACAAATAGATAAAATATTCATACTGCAGTGTTACTCATTACAGGCTAGCAGCATGCTCTTTTTATCAAGCTGCTCGTTATTAATACCGTATAATTAGATAGGCAAGTCATCGTGTCAACATAAAGTCAGTGATTATAAACAAGGCGGACAAAACCAACTGATTTGATAAAATAATTAATTTTAATAGCGGAAAACATAAAAATGGCAAGTGATGAACCTGCAGGTCCCCTATCAACTAAATATAGTATATAGGATCTCTGCAGGGGGAATTATCTGTTATTTTTGGCTCGCTTTACCGGTAAATAAAGTCGGTTTTTTATAAGCAATAAACATAATCAACGCACCAAGGAAGATCATTGGTGTTGATAAGATTTGTCCCATACTGATCAGATCAAAATACAGACCAAGCTGTGAATCTGGTTGGCGGAAGTATTCAGCTATAAAGCGGAAAATACCATAACCGAATAAGAACAGACCCGAGATAGCACCAACAGGACGTGGTTTACGCGCAAATACTTGCAAGATGAGCAGCAGTAATACGCCTTCCATTGCAAACTGATACAACTGACTTGGATGACGAGGTAAGTCTCCACCCGTTGGGAAAATCATCGCCCAAGGCACATCTGTTACGCGTCCCCACAGCTCGCCATTGATAAAGTTACCAATACGACCAGCGGCTAAGCCAAACGGCACCATAGGCGCAATAAAGTCAGCAATAACAAAGAATGAACGCTGGGTTTTACGACCAAAATACACAAATGCCAACAATACACCAATTAGACCACCGTGAAATGACATGCCGCCGTCGGTGATACGGAATAGATACATTGGGTCATCAAGGAATAAGCCAAAGTTATAAAACAGCACATAACCAATGCGCCCCCCCAAGATCACACCAAGGAAGCCATAGAACAATAGATCCCCGACTTCGTCTTTATTCCAGTTACTACCTGGTTTAGCTGCTTGACGATTACCCATCCAGTTAGCAAATAAAAAACCAAGTAAATACATCAATCCATACCAGTAAACATTGATAGGACCAAGACTGATCGCAATAGGATCAATTTCTGGATATTGTAGATATGTCTGCGACATTATTGAGTTCCTGAATAAGAGAAAATGCTTACCGATGCTAAGGCAATAAATTACGTTATAGAAAGACACCTTACACCAAATGCTAGCCACAACAAAGAAACAGCCGCAACAGAATCTGTAAATCAAGGTAAATAAAACAAAAGTATTAGAGAGTTATAGCTAAAGGAGGGAATTTATAAAATATAGAAAGTAGAAAAGTAAATAAGTAATGCCTTGCCTTGAAAGCCACCGTGGCAATTCAAGGCATAGGCACTAATTAATATTAACGCCGTTTACGTTTAATCTCTTTGCGTACAAAGGGTAATGCTACGGGAGCAAACTCTTTCATTACACGACGATAAACGTCTTTTTTAAACGATACGACCTGACGTACTGGATACCAATAACTGACCCAACGCCAATCATCAAACTCAGGATGCCCAGTGCGTTTAAAGTCGATCTTACTGTCATCCGCTTCCAGACACAGTAAAAACCATTTTTGCTTTTGCCCTATGCAGACTGGTTTACTATCCCATCTGACTAATCGCTTTGGTAATTTATACTTCAACCATGTTTTTGAAGTTGCCAAAATCGAAACATGTTTCGCTTTTAGCCCAACTTCTTCATATAGTTCTCGATACATTGCTTGCTCTGCAGACTCTCCATTATCTACACCACCTTGCGGAAATTGCCAAGAATGTTGCCCACAACGTTTAGCCCATAAAACTTGACCTTCACGATTACAAATTAGGATGCCTACATTCAGACGATAGCCATCGCTATCAATCACATTAGCACCTTAAGGGTAGAATTTTAGTTAACTTGATTGTTTCATATAAATCAATGGGCAGCAAATTTACACTCGTAATTTTGCGAAAGATCCATTTACAAAAGTAAAATACCCATCATTTATAGCAAACTAATCGCTTAATACCGCTAAAACACCGTTATTTATCAAAATTGAATCATGCTAAAAAATAACCAAGGTTATAAAGTATCATTCAATAATATATGCTCATAACAAATATGACCAAATCAACTACTACTAATGGGGGCATTTAAAGATATTTGATTGCTATGAAAGGTTAATCCGTTTATAAAGCTCTGGAAAATCGTCTAACTCGACTTTCCAGAGTGTTTTCTGTCCTATTCATATAAAATTGAGATTTAAACATGTTTGCTAGTAACAATATTTTAAACAAAACATTGCTTGCCGCTTCAATCATTTTCGCTACATCTTTGCACGCAGCAGAAAAAGTGGATCTGATGATCACCGATGCAACTGTATTAACAATGAACAGTGATAAAACCATTTATGAAAATGGTACTGTGGTTATTAAAGGCAACAAAATCATTGCCGTTGGTGATGCTAAACTTGCACAGCAATACCAAGCAAATACCGTAATGGATGTTGATGGCGACATCGTTATGCCAGGTTTAATCAATACCCATACTCACGCATCAATGACCGTATTTCGTTCATTAGCAGATGATGTTCCAGGACGTTTACACCGCTATATCTTCCCACTAGAGAAAAAACTCGTCAGCCGTGACATGGTTCGTATTGGCGCCAACCTCGGTAACCTCGAAATGGTTAAAGGTGGCGTAACTATGTATAGCGACATGTATTACTTTGAAGACGAAGTAGCAAAAACCGTTGATAAAATAGGTATGCGCGCAATTTTAGGTGAAACAGTAATTAAATTCCCTGTTGCCGATGCACAAAATGCCCAAGAAGGTATTCAATACGCATTAAACTTTATCGAAGAATATAAAGACCATCCGCGTATTACACCAGCATTCGCCCCACATGCACCGTATACCAATACCACTGAAGTACTGCAACAAATCACCAAATTAGCGAAAGAGCATAACGTACCGGTATTAATTCATTTGGCTGAATCAGATCGCGAAAATGAAAAAATCGCAGCACGTTCAGACGGTAAGTCACCTGTTGAATATATGGATAGCATTGGTTCACTGGACGAGCGTTTAGTTGCCGCACACATGATCAATGTGAGCGATTCAGACATCGAGTTAGTGAAAAAAGCCGGTACCGGTGTTGCACATAACATGAGTGCAAACATCAAATCAGCAAAAGGCGTATCACCAGCGCTTAAGATGTATGACGAAGACGTGCGAATTGGTTTAGGTACTGATGGTCCAATGTCGGGTAATACACTAAGTACAATCGATGAGTTTAACCAAGTGGCTAAAGTGCACAAACTCGTTAATCACGATCGCGGGGCAATGCCACCCGTTAAAGTCATCGACATGGCAACCATGGGTGCTGCAAGAGCATTACACATGGAAGACAAAATTGGTTCTTTAGAAGTTGGGAAATTGGCTGATGTTATCGTTATTGATACCAAAGCGCCAAACATGGTGCCGATGTACAACCCATACTCAGCACTTGTGTACTCAGCTAACTCAGCTAATGTTCGCCACTCTATCGTTGCAGGTAAAGTGATCATGCAAGATCGAAATATGCTAACGGTTAACGAAAAAGAGATTATTAACGAAGCAATCGAGTTCACTAAAAAAGTACGTCAAACAGTAATAGAAAACGGTGAAAAGGTTATATAAACACATTCTTTTAACCTAAAAGAGATAGTTTCAATATCAAGACAATAAAAGCCAAGATAATACATCTTGGCTTTCTTTATTGGTTATTAAAATCAACACCTTAGTTGTATCACTTCATATTATAAACATCAATCTTGCTTACTAAGCAACCAGTCGTTTAATTTCGCTTAAATAAGCCTAGCCATCCATCACTGTTGGCGGGTATTATGGCGCCGATTTCAGGACGAATATCTAATTACCTACAGATGGCATTGTATTTATACTCAAAAATTACTACTAAGCACATAAAATAATGTGCATGTATATCAACGGAGTCATATAGTGAAAAAGCAACTTTTAGCGACAGCAGTAACATCAGCACTTGCAATAACAAGCACAATGAATAGTGCAAATGCAGGCAATGTTACCGATAAAGTAAGCCTAGGTGCATTTATGGAAGTTGGCGGTTATATTGGCGGCAATACACGTCAATCAATCGATGCTTACCACTTCAATGAAGAATCTCCAGATGCGACATATCATAGTGACACAGCTGGCTCAATTCGCGTGAAATACAAAGATGGTCAAGTATTCGGTGGTATCGAGATTGATGCTTACATGGATAAAGACGCTAAATTAGATAAATCTTACATTGGTTATAATTTTGATAACGGTGTAACTGTTAAAGGTGGTTTAATCGACTCTGTATTCGATGCACGCTCAAGCTATGGTGATCTTGCTGTTGAGTTTGGTAAAGGCGCTGTAGAAACTGGTGCGGGCGGCGATGTTAACGGTGCCACTATTGAGTATGGGAATGCTCGATATTACGCTGGTATTACCGTAATACAAGATGATGATAAGCAAACCGGTTCTTTCAATGGTGCTGTTGACTTCAAGCCTATGGAAGGCCTATTAATCGGCGCTGGTTTCTTACGTACTGATGGTATTTTCTGGGGTGCTGTTAACGACTCTTACTCTTGGAACGTAGGTACTGAATACCAGGCGACTGAAAAACTAAAAATCGGTGCTTTATATAATCAATACCGTGTTAATGACAAAGATGAATCTGTTGATTTAAACGCATCGTCTGCATCATTTGACCGTAACTCTGTAGACATGGACCAATGGGAAATTTCAGCGCAATATAAGTTAGTTGAAAAATTAACGCTTGCAGCACAAGTCTCATCTCGTGATTACAACTATGAAAATTCTGATTATACGGTAACGAAAGATGGTAAAGATACCATTCAGAACGATACTGACACATTATCTGACTCAGGCATGTTCTACGGTTTCGGTGCTTTCTACGATTACTCTAAAAACACACGCTTTTCTGCTGACTACCAATACGGTGCAGCACTAAAAGAAAGCATGGGTTACATCAAAGCAGCATTCTATTTTTAATTAACCCTCACGTTAGTTAAAACACTAAACAATAAGATACCGAGTCACTGTACTCGGTATTTTTATATCCATACAGTCCGCTTTAAGCATACTTCCACTATAAGTAAGTGCGCAATAAAACAGCTATATACGAATAATAGTCGAGTCCATCCACAATAAAGTAAGTTATACACACAATACATGTGGAAAAGTAATGAAAACTGAACTAAATAGTAGGTTCAATCGCTATAATCGATATTTATTAACAAAATACAGCCTTGAAATAGGAAGTTATCCACCATTTCTGTGGATAACCTTGTGAAGAGTTTTAATTATTGTCATTTAACATAATAAAACACCCATTAAATTATCCACAACCTTGCCAGCAATATAATAAGTTACTTTAAAACAACAACTTAAAATCAAAACTTCAGATGAAACATCTAAGCAACATGAAAACGAGAGCAAAGTCACATTTAGTATGAAAAACGACCGTTAACAGCTAGATTTAAAAGTGTTATTCTGCTAAGCAAAACCTTGAGATATAAGAGTTATTTGTCATGCAACCAATTATAAATCCCCCCAAAGATATTAACGAGCTAATGACTCGTGCCCAGGACATTGCCGGATTTAACCTGCAGCAGATAGCCGCGCTACATCACCTCAGCGTGCCAAATGATCTGCGCAAGCAAAAAGGCTGGATTGGTCAACTGCTCGAGCTACACCTTGGTGCGACAGCTGGCAGTAAACCCATTCAAGATTTTCCAGAGCTTGGGGTTGAATTAAAAACCATCCCTATTAACGCGCAAGGTAAACCACTAGAAACCACGTTTGTGTGTGTCGCGCCATTGACCGGTAATCACGGTATCACTTGGCAGACTTGCAGCGTGGCAAATAAATTAAAGCAGGTGTTATGGATACCAGTGCTCGGTGAGCGTGATATTCCGATAGCAGAACGCATTGTTGGTTCACCACTACTCTGGCAACCCGATACGCTTGAAAACGCACAGTTACAAGAAGACTGGGAAGAGTTAATGGACATGATAGCACTTGGACAGGTAGAGCAGATCACTGCGCGTCATGGTAAGTACTTGCAGCTTCGCCCTAAGGCAGCAAACAATAAAGTCCGAACCAAAGCGTATGGTAGCGAGGGGGAGATCATTCAAGTGCGACCACGGGGCTTTTATTTAAAAAAAGCATTTACCCATCAGCTACTCAAAAAACATTTTAATATCTAATTTATTGAAGACATAGCCGTTAACGACTTTTCATTCAGAATGTATTAATGCAGGAATTAATTATAAATCGCAGGCAAAAAAAAGGCCCGTCAGAAGACGGACCTTAAACTGCATGAAAAAAGGACTATTTGCTTTTACGCTTGCCCAATTTTTCTTTAATACGTGCAGCTTTACCAGTAAGACCACGTAGGTAGTATAGCTTAGCTTGACGAACATCGCCGTGACGCTTAACAGTGATGCTTGCTACCACTGGAGAATGTGTTTGGAATACACGTTCCACACCTTCACCGTTTGAAGTGATTTTACGAACTGTGAATGCAGAGTGCAGACCACGGTTACGTTTAGCGATAACTACGCCTTCAAAAGCCTGTAGACGTGATTTATCACCTTCAACAACTTTTACTTGAACTACAACTGTAGCACCAGGTGCAAAAGTTGGTAGATCTGTTTTCATTTGTTCTTGTTCGATCTGTGCAATTATGTTGCTCATTTTCTATACCCTAGAATAAACTGAAAAACTCTACTTTAACTCGCGACTTTCGCGAACGATCTCAACAAGAAGTTTCTCTTGCAGATCAGTCAGAGCTAGGTTACTTAATAAATCAGGTCGTCGTTCTAACGTTCGAGCTAAAGACTGTTTCTGTCTATATTGGCTAATTTTACTATGATTGCCACTAAGGAGAACCTTAGGGACCGCCATGCCATCTAACACTTCCGGACGCGTATAATGCGGGCAGTCTAAAAGACCATCTGCAAACGAATCTTGCTCTGCGGATGCCTGAGTGCCTAAAACACCAGGAATCATGCGAGAGACCGCATCAATCATCGTCATTGCGGCAAGTTCACCACCGGTTAACACGAAGTCACCGATAGACCACTCTTCATCAACTTCCGATTGGATGATACGCTCATCAATACCTTCATAACGACCACAAATAAAAATCATCTTTTCATTTGTTGCCAAGTCCAGTACGCCAGCTTGATCCAATTTACGTCCTTGCGGTGAAAGATAAATAACTTTCGCCTCACCACCTGCTGCCTGTTTTGCTGCATGGATAGCATCTCGTAATGGTTGAACCATCATCAACATGCCAGGGCCACCACCATAAGGGCGATCATCGACCGTCTTATGTTTATCGTGGGCAAAATCCCTAGGGTTCCAAGTTTGGAACTTAAGCAGATCGCGTTTTATTGCTCGACCGATGACTCCTTGCTCAGTGATGGCATCAAACATCTCTGGAAAAAGGCTTATAACCCCTAACCACATACTAGCCTCCGCTGATCATGAGTCTTAAAAACTCGGATCCCAATTAACAATAATTTTTTGAGCTGTAATATCAACACTGATAATTACTTGCCCATCAAGATACGGGATTAACCGTTCTTTTTTTCCGAAGGCATCTGTTGCATTCGCTTTAATTACTAATACGTCGTTAGAACCGGTTTCCATCATATCAGTGACTTTACCTAACGTATAACCTTTGTCTGTCTCAACAGAGCAGCCAATGATATCGCGCCAGTAATACTCATCTTCTAATTCAGGAAGTTGATCTGCGTTAATAGCAATTTCAGCACCCGTTAGGGCCTGCGCTTCTTCACGTACATCAATACCAACTAACTTAGCAACTAAACCTTTGCCATGGCGTTTGCAATCTTCAATCGCCACTTCAACCCATTCGCCCTTTTGCTCGATGAGCCAAGGTGAATAGTCAAAGATTCCTTCAGGAATATCGGTAAAGGAGTTGATTTTTATCCAGCCCTTAATGCCGTAAACAGCACCAAGACGGCCAACTACCATCGGTTTGTCAGTTGAACTCACAAGATCTCCTTACCTTAAGATAATTAAGCAGCTTTAGCAGCGTCTTTGATTAACTTAGCAACTGTGTTTGAAACTGTAGCGCCTTTAGCAACCCAAGCTTCAATTTTCACGTTGTCAAGACGAACACGTTCTTCTTGACCAGCAGCCATTGGGTTAAAGAAACCTAGCTTCTCGATGAATTTACCATCACGAGCGTTACGGCTGTCTGTAACAACAACTGTATAGAAAGGTGATTTCTTAGAACCACCACGAGATAAACGAATAGTTACCATATCGTCCTCTTTATAAATTAAGTGTGTATTCCGACCTTGCACTGACAAGGTCCCATTTAGTTCAAATAGTACTCACGTATGAGACGATTCGAAGTCGCGCAATTTTACTCTAATTTTAATTAAAAGCAACCTTATTGTGTGCTAGAGGCACTTTAGTTAGCGCTATTTATACTATAAACAATCATTATTCTGTAATTACGTCGTTCAAATACAAATTAGCGAGAATAAGCTGAAATAAAAAAGCCCCGCTACTATTAAGATAAATAGTAGCGGGGCTGAAGGTCAAAATGACTATATAAAGAAGGAATTTAAAACGGAGGGTTAACCAAACGGTCCTTTACCACCACCCATTCCACCCATACCGCCGCCCATTCCTGGTGGCATCATGCCTTTCATTTTACCCATCATTTTTTTCATGCCGCCTTTACCCGACATTTTTTTCATCATTTTTTGCATTTGCGTAAACTGTTTCAGTAGTTTATTCACATCTTGGATCTGCGAACCAGAACCCATAGCAATACGGCGTTTACGTGAGCCTTTGATGATTTCTGGACGTTGACGTTCCGCTGGCGTCATCGAATTAATAATCGCTTCCATACGGCTCGTTAATTTATCATCCATTTGGTCTTTAACAGCATCAGGTACCTGGTTCATGCCCGGTAACTTATCCATCATACCCATCATGCCACCCATGCTTTTCATTTGCACAAGTTGGTCACGGAAATCTTCTAGATCAAAGCCTTTACCTTTCTGAACTTTTTTGGCCAGTTTTTCAGCTTTATCTTTATCAACGTTACGTTCTACTTCTTCGATAAGTGATAGCACATCACCCATACCTAAAATACGTGACGCAATACGCTCTGGATGGAAAGGTTCAAGCGCATCAATCTTTTCGCCCATACCGATAAACTTAATTGGTTTACCTGTAATGTGACGTATAGACAGTGCAGCACCGCCACGCGCATCACCATCGGCTTTCGTTAAGATAATACCTGTTAATGGTAGGCTCTCATTGAATGCAGCAGCAGTATTTGCAGCATCTTGACCAGTCATTGCATCAACAACAAACAATGTTTCAATCGGGTTGATCGCGGCGTGTAGATCCTGAATCTCTTGCATCATGTCAGTATCGACATGTAAACGACCCGCCGTATCGACAATCACAACATCAATAAATGATTTACGTGCGTGTTCAATTGCTGCGTTAGCAATATCAACCGGGTTTTGCTCGATATTACTTGGGAAGAATTCAACATCAACTTCGCCAGCTAATGTTTCTAGCTGTTTGATTGCCGCTGGACGGTAAACGTCGGCACTTACAACCAATACAGATTTCTTTTCACGTTGTTTTAAAAACAGCGCTAACTTGGCCACAGAGGTCGTTTTACCCGCACCTTGTAAACCAGCCATCATTAATACAGCAGGCGGTTGCGCTGCAAGATTCAATGTTTCGTTGGCTTCACCCATTGCCGACTCAAGTTCAGTTTGCACGATCTTGATGAAGGCTTGACCTGGATTAAGACTCTTAGATACGTCTTGGCCTAGGGCTTTTTCTTTTACGTTTTTAATAAATTCGCGTACGACTGGTAAAGCAACATCCGCTTCGAGTAACGCCATGCGCACTTCACGTAGTGTCTCTTTGACATTATCTTCAGTCAAACGACCACGGCCGCTGACGTTTTTCAGCGTTGCCGATAAGCGATCGGTTAAATTCTCAAACATGACGTTATCCGTTATAAATTAGATTAAATGCAATAATTACTGATGATTATAACCTTATTTGAGGGCAAAAATCACACTCTCAAGGTGTTGCTAGGTATTGTTTTATAAAAAAATAATATTTTCCTTTCCAAATAATGCATTTGAATATGGCTCTATAGATACAGCAAGCGTATACTGGGCTACATAACTACCTATAAATCAACATTAAAGTGAGCCCTATGGAACTGTTTGCTCTCGGCGCTATTATTTTCTATATAGCTGCAACTTATTATTGCATTAAAGCCTTAACGGTTACGCAGCAGCCTAGCATACGTACTATCTTCATTTTAGGGGCGAGTGCGACACTTTGCCATCTATTCTGGATGGGCTTTGATATTGTCACGACTGCAGGCATTAATTTAAGCATTATTAATGTCGCAGCACTGATTAGTTTACTCATTTCAATGATAATGACGATGTCGGTCAATAAATTTAAAATATTACCTTTGTTACCTATCGTCTATGGTTTCTCGATCGTGGTGATAGCGATTAGTTATCTATTACCGACTATCTATATTTCCAACCTAAGTCATAACACACCACTCGTTATACACATTGTGGTGATATTGTTTGCCTATGCAGCGTTCATCGTGGCGAGCTTACTCGCGCTACAAATGGCTTATCTAGACTATCAGCTTAAACACAAGCGTCCTATTGCGATGCACCCCGCACTACCATCATTAATGACAATAGAAAAACAACTGATAAGACTACTCAGCGTTGGCTTAGTATTGCTGTCGATTGCGATACTAACCAGCTTCATCTTTTTTGAAGATGCATTTACGCATACACAAGCACATAAAACCGTCTTGTCTATCTTAGCGTGGTTATTCTATTCAGTATTACTCTGGGGCCATTTTAAACAAGGCTGGCGTAGCAATAAAATTGCATTTGGTACCTTGTTTGGCTCTATACTACTGTCATTGGCTTATTTTGGATCTCGCTTTGTAAAAGAGATAATCCTTAAGTAATACCGTTAAACAGATAACCACGACACTTTAATCATTATACATATACTCGCGTAATCAAAGGATAACACTTGGACGACATATCAACGGGGACCTTGTTTGGTCTCCTGACTATTTTAATTCTTATATCTGCTTATTTCTCTAGCTCAGAAACCGGCATGATGTCTCTCAATCGTTACAGGCTTAAGCACCTGGTTAAAAATAACCATACGGGTGCGAAACGTGTAGAAAAACTCCTCAACAGACCGGATCGTTTGATTGGTCTTATTCTAATTGGTAACAACTTGGTCAATATCCTGGCCTCTTCTATAGCAACGATTATCGGTATGCGTTTATTCGCAGAAAATGAAGCGCTTGGTTTAGCTGTTTCTACCGGTCTATTAACGATTGTTATCCTTATTTTTGCTGAAGTAACACCAAAAACGTTAGCCGCGCTGCACCCTGAAAAAGTCGCCTTCCCAAGTTCATTTATATTACGTCCATTACTCACGCTATTTTACCCGCTAGTATGGCTCGTTAATATCATTTCCAATGGCCTACTTCGCCTATTCCGTGTCAATGTTAATCATGATGATAATGGCGCGTTAAGCTCTGAAGAACTGCGTACAGTGGTACATGAAGCCGGTGCGATGATCCCACAACGCCACCAAGATATGCTTATCAGTATTCTCGATCTAGAAAAAGTAACGGTTGATGACATCATGGTGCCGCGTAACGAGATCATCGCCATCGACATTAACGATGAATGGGAGATCTTGTTACGTCAATTACGTAATATCTCTCACACCAAGGTATTGCTATATCGTGACACTATCGATGACGCGGTTGGCTTTGTGCATACCCGTGATGCATTACGTTTATTACTTAAAGAACAATTCGATAAAACCACGCTATTACGTGCGGTAAAAGAGCTGTACTTCATCCCAGAGGCAACGCCACTTAACGTGCAGCTATTGAAGTTCCAACGTAAAAAAGAGCGCATAGGCTTGATCGTAGACGAATATGGCGACATTCAAGGTCTAGTAACACTTGAAGACATCTTAGAAGAGATTGTCGGTGACTTTACAACCACCATGGCGCCTTCGGCAAGCGAAGAGATTGTAGCGCAACCTGACGGCAGTTATATAATTGACGGTACTGCAAACGTGCGTGACATTAATAAAGAAATGAACTGGCACTTCCCAACCGATGGTCCAAAAACTTTAAATGGTTTGATTTTAGAATATCTGGAAGAGATCCCAGAACCTAATATCAGCCTCAAGATTGCAGATCATCCACTCGAAGTGCTAGAAATAGAAAACAATGTTATCCAACGTGTTCGCGTACAACCAGCCGAGAAAGAAAACCCTCAGCTCGTATCTTAAATCGCGTATTCACTGAGTAATCATTAAATCGCAGATAATAAAAAAGCACCTAATTTAGGTGCTTTTTTCATTAAGTTTTAAATTAATAAAAACTAATGTTTATTTGTTTGCGTTTTTAACTGCATCTTTCAGTGCTTTACCAGCAACGAATGCAGGAATTGTAGCAGCAGAAATTTGAATTTCTTCACCCGTTTGTGGGTTACGGCCAGTACGTGCAGAACGTTCGCTTACTTTAAAAGTACCGAAACCGATTAGCTGTACAGCTTCTTTTTCTTTAAGGCTATCAGTGATCGCACTTAGGATCTCTTCTAGTGCTGCTTTAGCTTGTACTTTAGTTAGATCTGCTTTCGCTGCAACTGCATCGATTAATTGAGTTTTGTTCATAAGAATGTCCTTTCCACTATTCAATAACGTTAAACTGTTAAACACTCTATTCAAAAATAGCGTTGACCGCAAAGGATTTATCGCCTTATTTCAGTCAATTGCTGAGAGAATAATCAACAAATGAGGTGGCGCTCACACTAATCCCACTCTATGTACAAAAAAACATCATAAAAAAGCCATTACAATTTTCGTGACAACCAGCCACGACAGCCCTGAATACCAGTGCTGACGCCTGTTTAATGATATTTCAATTAATTAATCTAAGGTAATACCAATATTAGAAATGCCATCATTTTTGGCACAGTGGCGTATTGCTTTTATACTATCAGGCGATTTCTGTACGGTTAATAGGTCTAAAATCGCTTGTTGAAATTCAAACTCTTCTTTCATTAGTTCATCAGCAAACATTTCGTCTTCATCAAGTTCTTCGCCTGCTAGCGCTTCCAAATAACTCGCGACAGTACCAATAGATACACGTGAAGCATTAACAGCTTCGTTCACGTCTGGATCTGGTCCAACTAAACTATTAAATGCACTGTTCAGTATGACACAAGCATCAAGCGCCGGATAAACACCATAAACATCAAATTTATCGACATTTGGAATAATTGGTTCGAATCGGTCTAATTGAATAGCAAAGTTAATCTTACTGCTCTTAACTGTTAGCGACTCCCAAAACAGATCCAGTGATGAACGAAATTGCGGCGCATCTCCTGTTTCACAGGCTTCAGAAAATAACTTATAGTTAGGGTAGCTACGTTCAGCAAGTGCCGTAATAAAGCTAACTTTCTGCCAAGGTAATAATTTCAATAATTGCTGTTCATAGTTTGTTTCTAGCACAGAAATAACCTCTTAATTTATTGTTTTCATTCTTTCAATAATAGTTAAACATTCTCAATTTAAGACGACATTTACTTAAAGCCATTAACTTAAGCTATTTATTTAAAGGTCACTGTGAGAATGCCCACTCGAGTTCGATTATCATCTATATCGGCAAAAGGATAATAAAGTATGAAATCATTACCTCATACTTTGCTACTTCAACTCGGTCCAATACATGCTGGATACAGTGTTCGGATTAAAAAATTTAGTATCTCGTGATGAGTTCAGCTATTTATACTCGCTATATTAAAGAGATACAAGACTGACCAAACCAATCTCACGAAATCGACGTTAATTCAAACGAAAAGATCAAGATCACAAATTCCATCCCATAAACTAGTACTTAACATCAAACTTAAGTTCAGCCCATCCAATGCTAATATTTGTTCATCAAGTAATAAACATCACTTAAGGTTTATTCTCGCAAAACGCTGTTGATTAACGGATTAATCGACACATGATAAAATCAGGGATTGATATGAAACGTATAGTTATTATTTCAGCACTTACGTGCGCGATTGCACCAACCACTTTTGCTGCTCAGTTGTATTTTGATGCGCGTAACGATGCAATGGGCGGTGCCGGTGTTGCATCTTCCGATTTTGTAACAGCTGCGTTTGTAAACCCTGCATTATTAGGCCAAGGTAAAACAGATCACATTGGTGTTATCTTGCCTGCTATTCCATATAGTGATGATGGTAATCCACGTTATGCGCCAACTTCTTTTGGTGTCCAAACCGACACTTCTAGTGCATTTTTAGGGGCGCTAGATAATGTCAAAACAGCCCAAGATGCTTATGACAATAATACCAATGTATTAACTGCCGCTGCCTATGCTAATGCACTGGGTGAATTTGATGGCCAGCGCATGGGAGTCAATGCGGGAACGAGCTTTGCAATTGCATTACCAAGCAAGGCTTTATCAATGGCTTTCTTCGGTAACTCTTACATGACGAGCATCGCTACAGCGAAAGTCAGTCAAAGTGATATTGACTTAGCCAATGGCCAAAATTTGGGGGATCTTGATAGTAAAGTTAACCTGGCAGGCGTATCCATCTCAGATCTAGGCCTCGCGCTATCAATGAATTGGGATGCAGATATCGCCACAGTCTCTATTGGCATATCACCAAAATATCAACGTATCGATACTTACAGTTATGACATTTCAATCAATGACGATGGCCTTTCTGAATTTGAAGATGGCTTCCTTGATGGCTTAGACAAGCAAAGCCATTTCAACCTTGATGCCGGTGTTGCGATTGATTTTTATGATACTTTCCGAGTAGCTGTCAGTGGTCGTAACATGCTAAAGAAAGATCTAGAAATAGAAACAACAGCCTATAAAGGGATCAACCAAGCCGATGAAAAAATGCTGTTCACACTAGCGCCATTGGTCACAGCGGGTTTTTCACTGCACCATAACTATGCAACATTGACGGCAGAAATGGACTTAAATGATGCCATTGGTTTTGAAAGTAACAGTGAGTCTCGCTATGCTCGCGCAGGTATTGAAGCAAATGTATTTGATTTCTTACAATTACGCGCTGGTATTCGTCATGATTTGAATGATATCCGCGAAGATTTATATACTTTAGGTTTTGGTATTTCACCAATGAACTTAGTCCACATAGACCTTGCAGCAACAGTCAGTAAAAACGGTGCTTATACTGTCTATCAAGACGGTGGATTTAGCGATGGCGGCCTCAATTCAGCAAAGACCACTGGAGACGATGCACCCTACGGTATCGACGGATTTGTATTACAAGTATCGGCTAAATTTTAAATTATTGAGCATGATCACATAATAAAATAACACCACAAAATGCACCCAGATTGATAGTTTTCAATACATTGTATTAATGCATGTTAAAAGCACCTTTTAGAAGGTGCTTTTGTGTTATTTAACTCGCATCAATAACCGTCAAAAAATATATTTACGCTTATCCTCTATAAGTACACAGGTCGATTTAGAGAATGCCGTACTGCATCGAGCCCGCGATAACAATCTCGAACTTGTAAGGATACGCAATGAAGAAACACACACTGTCGACGCTCATTTATCTCACCCTTTCTAGCAGTTATATATCATCACTCCACGCAGCCCAACAGTACTTTCAATCACGCAGTGATGCGATGGGTGGCACGGGTGTCGCATCCGCACACTATCTCAGTGCCCCCTTAATGAATCCTGCGCTACTGGCTCGTTATTCTCAAACGGATGATTTTGGGTTACTACTCCCTGCGATAGGCGCTCAAATTACTGATGATGGTTCGCTCGATTCCGCTATGATTTAAATGAAAACGACAGTAACCAAGTGACATTTGGTATGGGGCTATCACCTTTAAGTGCATTTAATATTGATGTAACGGGTATGATCAGCGAAGACAATACTTATGGAATGGTCGCTCAGACATCTTTCACATTCTAGTGCATCACCAATGCGCCTTATGTAAAAATAAATGTTATTTAATCATAAAAGGCATTGATAATAATGCCCTAAACTGGTCTTTTTATTATTAAACCGTAAAATAGCGGCAACGACTCTTTCTTTAATAGACCGAATGAATATTTACATACTACACCGCTACCTTGGCTATTTATTAATATTACCAGTGGTTTTATGGGCGCTTACTGGTGCCTTTTTTTTAGTTAAACCCGGCTATAAAAATGCCTATGAACAATTACAAATAATCAGTTACCCACTCGATTCGACCTTACCGCTGTCGCCGCTGGTTGAGTGGCAAGCTATCGCGATTAATCGCAGCATTTTAGGCAGTCACTATCGGGTTAAAGTAGCTAATAAATGGCTACACATTAATCCTTTAGATAACCAAACGCTGTCAGAGCCAAGCTCACAAAGCATCATCAATTTATTACAAGATGCGATAAAGCATAATCCAGCACGCTATGGCTCAGTATTAAGCTATCAAGATGGGGTCGCAGTGACGAATACGAAGGTAAAGCTGATGTTTGACTGGTCACGGCTAAGCCTGCGCCAACAAGGTGCGGACAGTCGATTCTTCAACACTATGTATGATATTCACTATCTACGCTGGACGGGTAATAAGGTATTTGATCAGTGGTTTGGCTATATCGGCTTGGGATTATTGGCATTAATGGCGTTGACGGGGGTGGTCATGGTCAAAAAATCGATGCGGAAAGTCGATGCAGAAGTCGATATGAAGCGCCCTAAACAATGACCTAACTAATACCTAGGCTAATAACCTAAATAAAAAATAACAAAAAGGCTAGTATTCGCATACTAGCCTTTTTCATTAATCATATTTGTGTCATCTACACTCGCCGATTAAAACTAACCGTTAGCTATTACCCATGATAGGCAGTGTAAATTGACAGCAAATTAAAATTCGTTTTCAGTTTCAGGTGTATTAACAGTTGCTACTTCTTCCTCTTTATTACCAAGCAGATTATCACGGATCAAACCATCGATTTCAGCGGCAATAGCAGGATTGTCGATAAGGAATTGCGTTGATTTCGCTTTACCTTGACCGATTTTCTCACCTTTGTATGAGTACCAGGCGCCGGCTTTTTCAATTAGTTTTTCTTTAACGCCTAGGTCAATTAATTCACCGTTACGGTTAAAACCTTTACCGTATAGGATTTGGAATTCAGCTTGTCTAAACGGTGCTGCAATTTTGTTTTTCACAACTTTAACACGTGTTTCATTACCCGTGATCTCGTCGCCGTCTTTCACTGAACCAATACGACGGATATCTAAACGTACTGACGCGTAGAATTTAAGTGCGTTACCGCCCGTTGTTGTTTCTGGTGAACCAAACATTACACCAATCTTCATACGGATTTGGTTAATGAAGATACACATAGTGTTAGTCGTTTTTAAGTTACCCGTTAGTTTACGCATAGCTTGCGATAACATACGTGCTTGCAGACCCATGTGGCTATCGCCCATGTCGCCTTCGATTTCAGCTTTTGGTGTTAGTGCCGCTACAGAATCGATTACGATAATATCAACAGCGCCAGAGCGTGCTAACATGTCACAAATTTCTAATGCTTGCTCACCAGTATCTGGTTGCGATACTAATAATTCATTAATATCAACGCCTAACTTACCAGCATAGATAGGATCTAGTGCATGCTCAGCATCGATAAAGGCACAGATTTTACCATCACGCTGTGCAGATGCGATAACTTCTAATGTTAACGTCGTTTTACCACTTGATTCAGGACCGTAGATCTCTACGATACGTCCCATCGGCAAACCACCAGCACCCAATGCGATATCAAGAGAAAGTGAACCAGTAGAAACTGTTTCCACATCCATGGTACGGTTATCACCTAGCTTCATGATCGAACCTTTACCAAATTGCTTTTCAATTTGTCCAAGTGCAGCAGCTAAGGCTTTTTCTTTATTCGCGTCCATTTTATTCCCCTGAGGCATAATCGAGTATTTAATTTTATAGCCTAAGTATACTGTTCGTTCATACAGTATCAAGCAATAAAATAATATTTTTTTAAAAATAATTCATAGCGCATATTTATCTATAAGAAAATACAGTCGCCACCATGCTTTAGCATTGTTATTATAGCTACAATTATTTTTTCAGAACCGAGCCGCTATGCAACCTGACTTTCTTGCACCTAAAGACTTACCTAATCACACGCCTATGATGCAGCAATTTTTTAAGTTAAAAGCTGAGCAACCCGATATCTTATTGTTTTATCGTATGGGTGACTTTTACGAGTTATTTTATGATGATGCTAAAAAGGCCTCGCAGCTTTTAGGTATCTCTTTAACCAAGCGTGGTAAGTCAAATGGTAACCCTATCCCAATGGCGGGTATTCCTTATCATTCATTGGAAGGCTACCTAGCAAAGCTAGTACGTAGTGGCGAATCGGTTGCTATCTGTGAGCAAATTGGCGACCCAGCGACCTCAAAAGGCCCAGTTGAACGCAAAGTAGTCCGTATTGTGACACCAGGCACCGTCAGTGATGAAGCCTTATTAACCGAGCGTAATGATAATCTACTCGCCGCACTATTTCATGACGGTAGTACCTTTGGTTATGCGACTCTTGATATGGGCAGTGGTCGTTTCCTGATTAACCAGTTTAACTCTGAAGAAACCTTACTGGCAGAACTACAGCGAACGGAGCCTGCTGAGTTGTTGTATTGTGAGTCGTTTGAATCTGTTCAACATATTAAACATCTTAAAGGTCTACGTCGTCGTCCTGAATGGGAGTTTGATTTACAAACTGGCCGCAACGTTTTATGCCAACAGTTTGGCACGAAAGATTTGGTTGGTTTTGGTGTTGAAAATTCACCTGTCGCATTATGTGCAGCAGGCTGCTTAATGCAGTATGTCAAAGAAACCCAGCGCACCGCATTGCCGCATATCCGAGCCATCAAGCTTGAACAAACCGAGCAGATGGTCGTCATGGATGCTGCGACACGTCGTAATTTAGAACTGACGCAAAACTTATCTGGCGGCACTGATAATACCCTAGCAGAAATACTTGATCATACTTCAACCCCGATGGGTAGTCGCCTACTAAAACGCTGGTTACATCAACCAGTCCGCGATAGTTTGGTATTAGAACAACGCCAATCGAGCATTCAATCGTTATTGGATGTTGGCGCATTAAACAGCATCCAACCCGTGCTACGTACTATTGGTGATATCGAGCGTATCATTGCCCGTTTATCACTGCGATCTGCTCGTCCACGCGATTTGGTACGTTTACGTAATGCATTCCAGCAATTGCCAGAACTGCAAACTTTGCTTGCGGAGCACACAGCAGAACACTTAATTTCATTGCAACAACTCGCTGGTGAATTTAGTGAGCTTGAAACGTTATTAAGCTTTGCGGTTATCGACAACCCTCCGGTATTAATTCGAGATGGTGGCGTGATTGCCCCTGGTTATAATAAAGAACTCGATGAATGGCGTGAACTAAGCCAAGGCGCGACTGATTACTTACACGCGTTAGAAGAACGTGAAAAACAGCAGACCGGTATTCCGACTTTAAAAGTGGGTTATAACCGCGTACACGGTTATTTCATCGAAGTGAGCCGCCTGCAATCAGATCAGGTACCAGTACATTATATCCGCCGTCAAACGCTGAAAAATACTGAACGCTATATTATCCCTGAGCTGAAAGAACACGAAGACAAAGTGCTAAGCAGCCAAGGTAAATCACTGGCGTTAGAAAAGCAGCTATACGAACAACTATTAGATAAGTTATTACCCTACATTCCGGCATTACAAGACAGTGCTGCGGCATTATCTGAACTCGATGTATTGTGTAACTTTGCTGAACGCGCAGAAACTTTAAACTACTGTCGTCCAACCATTAGCGTGAAACCGGGTATCGATATTACTAATGGTCGCCACCCTGTCGTTGAGCAAGTGATGACCGAACCGTTTATTGCCAATCCGGTACAGCTCAACCCTGAACGTCGTATGTTAATCATTACGGGTCCAAACATGGGTGGTAAATCAACATATATGCGTCAAACCGCATTAATCACATTGATGGCGCACATCGGTAGCTTTGTCCCTGCAGAACAAGTGACGACATCGTTAATCGATCGTATCTTCACGCGTATTGGTGCGTCAGATGATTTGGCATCTGGTCGTTCAACCTTCATGGTCGAAATGACGGAAACCGCGAACATCTTGCATAATGCCACGGCGAACAGCCTGGTATTGATGGATGAAATTGGTCGTGGTACAAGTACCTACGATGGTTTATCACTTGCTTGGGCTTGTGCTGAGTATCTAACGAATAAGATCCAAGCCTACACGCTATTTGCTACCCACTATTTTGAATTAACGACGTTAACAGAACAGCATCCGAGTCTCGTCAATGTGCATTTAGATGCGGTTGAACACGGCGACTCGATTGTGTTTATGCACGCCGTACAAGATGGTGCTGCAGATCGCAGCTATGGCTTACAAGTTGCAGCGCTCGCTGGCGTACCAAAAACAGTTATCCATGCCGCTAAAGTTAAATTACATGAGTTAGAGCTTAATGCACAACATCCCGTCGCTGCAGGTGAACGCCCACAAGTTGAAATGCAACCAGCGGCACATCCGGTGATTGATGACTTGAGTGCATTGAACGTTGATAACTTGACGCCGCGTGAAGCATTAGAGATGTTATATCGTTTAAAAGAACAACTTTAATTAAGCATTTCTACTTAACCATTAATGCTTAACCACTTGTACTTAAAGTAAAAAGTTCACGGTAAATTAAAAAGCCTAAATTATCGAGATCATGTAAAATGGTTGCTTGGTGATTTGGGCTTTCTGTTACGTAGCTAACCACCCTTTCTAACGCCTGGCGTTGAGTCGAGTAAATGCCAGCTATCACCCGATATTTAATCAGTTTACCTGCATTAGATACGCCCATACTGTCAATATGTGCCACGACAATATACTCAGGTACAGACATTAATTGATAAGCTTGCTTCAACCACTCGCTTAATTGTTCAAGATCTCGGCCTAGCGCTCTAAATTTACTGTTCACCTGACCATTTTCCAATCCGAGTTGATATGCTTGCGTATAACTAAAACAATCTTGCTCGGTAACGATGCGGTGCATCGCATGACTCATCTGCCAAGAGACATCGCCAAAACCATTCATCTTAAGTCGCGTTGACAACTGTGGTGTATCAATTTTTCGCTCGCCAAAGGCCATATTAAAAGACGCATAAAGAACCGATTCTTTTTCTACCTTAGATCCAGATAACCCGTGTATGACGGTGGGCAGTAAAATGAATTTAGCATCATCTGCAATCACAGGAATATCACTGTTAATAAATAACCGCTGTGTAGAACAAGACGAGACGAATAACACACAAGACAAAGTGAATAACAATCGAAGTAAAAAACGAGTTGATAGCATAACCTTCCTTAAACAATCCATGTTTGCAGAGGGTTATTAAGATACTAGAAATGTATGAATAGTATGACTGGTTTTAATAAAATAAGAATAAAGACTGATTGAAGTGCTAACGATTAAGACTAGGTAGCATCTTAATGAGTGACGACTCAGTATCTTAACAAGCAATCACTCCTGCACACCACATCTATTTAACCGATAAAGTCCATCGCCTAAATCGTGAATAGGGCTTCAACTGATAAGCCTTGCAAGGCCAGCACTTCACGTAAGCGGCGCAGCGCCTCAACCTGAATCTGCCGCACACGTTCACGCGTTAAACCGATTTCTCGGCCGACATCTTCAAGCGTTGATGCATCATAACCTAACAAGCCAAAGCGCCTCGCGAGCACCTCGCGTTGTTTCGGATTCAACTCTTCAAGCCAACGCACAATACTAAATTTAATATCATCATTTTGGGTGCAACTTTCGGGGCCATCACCTTTTTCATCGGATATTATATCTAATAATGCTTTTTCAGAATCGCCACCAATCGGGGTATCAACCGAACTTATTCGTTCATTCAAACGTAGCATTTTACTGACATCAGCAACGGGTTTATCTAATTTATCAGCGATGTCTTCAGCGGTAGGTTCATGATCTAATTCATGCGCTAATTCACGCGCGGCGCGCAGGTAAACATTAAGCTCTTTAACGACATGAATAGGTAAGCGGATAGTGCGGGTTTGGTTCATGATGGCACGTTCAATCGTCTGCCTGATCCACCATGTGGCATAAGTCGAGAAACGAAAGCCACGCTCGGGATCAAACTTTTCGACCGCGCGAATAAGACCAAGATTACCTTCTTCGATCAAATCTAATAAAGCCAGGCCACGGTTATTATAGCGTCTGGCAATTTTAACCACTAAACGTAAATTACTCTCGATCATACGCTTGCGTGAACTCGCATCACCACGTAATGCACGCCGCGCATAAAAAACTTCTTCTTCTGCGGTTAACAACGGCGAAAAACCAATTTCCCCAAGATAAAGCTGCGTAGCATCTAAGCTTTTGGCATCATTAGGAACGAGGTGTTCATCTTCAAATATATCCATCCCTGGCTGTGCTTTTTTAGCGTTATCAGATACTTCATTACCTGTAACGTTTAACTTATTTGCGTCAGTTATCTTGCCCATTACGAATTGCCTCCTGACTGAAGTAAATAGCTTATTAAGACTAGCCTAATAAACTAGTTTCAGTCGAGCTAACGCTTAGGCAAGTAACGCATTGGGTTAACAGGTTTACCACGAAAACGGATCTCAAAATACAATTCAGCACCTGAATTGGGGCCTGTATTACCCATGGTTGCGATCTTCTGACCCGCCTTAACCCATTGTTGCTCTTTCACTAATAACTTTTGGTTGTAGGCATATGCGCTTAGGTAGTCATCATTATGCTTGATGATGATTAAGTTACCGTAACCACGTAAACCATTACCAGAATAAACCACTCGGCCATTTTCAGAAGCAATCACGTTGCGTCCTAAGCTGCCGCCAATATTAACGCCTTGCTGCCCTGATTTACTCGTCGAATAAGTACTAATTAATTTGCCTGACGCCGGCCATCCCCATTTCAATTGGTTGTTACTCACCACGGTTTTTGGCTTCACCACAGGTTTCACTTTCACTGGAGGCTTAGGCTTCACTGGTGGTTTAGTTTTTACCGGTGATCGGACAGGGGCTTTCGCGACAACCGTTTTGGTCGTTGCAGGTTTAGCTAATGGTTTTGATGGCGCTTTAATACTGGTTTTGGCGCTATTGTTATTGCTGCTAGACGTTGTAGCGACTTTCACCGAGACCGGTTTTTTATAAACTGGCGTGGGTATTTTACCCTGTAGTTTTAATACCTGGCCGGGGTAAATTTCATAAGAGTTAGGGATCTTATTTAAAGCCGCTAAAAATTTAAAATCTTGATTACTTCGCCATGCTATCGCATACAGGGTATCGCCTTTTTTAACACGATAACTCGATGCATAAATACGAGATCTAAGTTCAGTTTTATAACCCTGAACACTCGTTACAGGTGCAGGGCTATGATTGGCAGTAGAGCAACCGACTAACTGCGCGAGCAGAAAATACAGCGCAATATGATGCCATTTTATACTCACGCTAAGTCACCTTGTACTAAAGGCACAAAGCGTACATTTTCAACATTCTGACTGGTGTAGCTATCACCATTGCGAGTGATCACTTGTAATACTTGAGATTCGACACCTAAGGGAAGAATCAGCTGACCACCATCGGCTAATTGCGTTAATAGTGCTTGCGGTACTTCCGCAGGCGCAGCCGTCACGATAATAGCATCAAATGGCGCTTTACTTTGCCAGCCTTGCCAGCCATCACCGTATTTCATCATCACGTTATGCAGGTCCAAATTCTTTAATCGTCTTTTTGCTTGCCACTGTAGTGCTTGAATACGCTCTACCGAGTAAATACGGGGAAACACTTGCGCGAGGATAGCCGTTTGATAACCCGAACCAGTGCCAATCTCCAGCACCCGCTGTGGCTTGCTTTGCATTAACAGTTCCGTCATTCTAGCGACAATATAAGGTTGGGAGATCGTCTGACCTGCACCAATCGGCAAGGCTTGATTACCCCATGCCTGCAATGCAAATGCCTCTTCGACAAAATAGTCTCGTGGCGTATCCTGTATTGCAGCCAATACACTCGGTGCACTAATTCCTTGTTGTTCAAGCAACGATTTTATACGCTGCCCTGCTACTCCTGTATTACCCAGTTGGATCATACGTCTCCTGATTTAACTTCTTGGTCAAAATGACGAACAACAAATTTTTCTTCAATTAATTCACGCACCACACTTGTTGCAAAACAACCTGATGGCAGATAGAAACTCACCGTTAGGCTATTCTCAGCAAGTTCATAGCTAAAGTTTTGCGGGCGTAATATTAACGCTTTACGTTCTTGGCGTAAGCCAGCAGCAACAAGTCCTTCAAGCAATTCTGGATATTGCGCGATGATAGTATCTTCAAATGCTAACGCGTCACTCATCGCACTACTATTGCCTTTACCCACTAACGGTGCAGATAATTTCAGAGCACCTTGCGCAACACGCTCAATGATATCGGCCGTTAAGGTCTCTTCGGTAAAGAATGAGTTCGAACCTTGTAAAATCAAGCAATCACCTGGCATTGGGGTTTGCCATTTTGCCTGGCTAATACGCTGACTCACAACCTGATTGAATATCAAACTACGGGCAGCAGAAATATAAAAACTACGCTTGTTACGGTCTCTAATTTTTTTACCAGCAAACATCTCTTTTGCACAATCGATATTACTGCCATTACGGCCAAAGCGCTGCTCACCAAAGTAATTCGGCACACCGACTGTTTTTATATTTTCTAAACGTTCCACGAGGCCATCAGTACTGCTTAAATCCGTCATTTTTAAAGTAAACTGATTACCTTTAAGTGCACCGGTACGCAATTTTTTGTTATGACGTACAATTTTGAGTACTGTAATCTGCTCTGTTTCAACACTCGAAAAATCAGGCGTTTCTTTACCCGGCATGTGAATGCCAAACCATTGTTCCGTAATAGCATGGCGATCTTTCAGGCCTGCATAGCTAACATGTTTATCTGCCACACCAGCGGCTTTCGCTAATGCACGAGCCACATATTGGGTATTTTCTCCCTCTTTACGGATCGAGATAAAGATATGTTCACCTTCACCTGTTAACTCAAAGCCAAGGTCTTCAATAACCACAAAATCGGCAGCTTCCTGCTTAATAAAACCTGTGATAGTAGGTTTGCCGTATAAATATTCAAATTCAGGAAGCATTGTGTTCTCCACATTAGGGTTAGTTTGCATTAATTTAATTTCGCTTATCTATTCTTTACTAATAACTTACGCATTCTTCATTAATAATACGACCGCTTCACATGCAACGCCTTCTTTACGCCCTGTAAAACCTAGTTTTTCTGTCGTTGTCGCTTTGACATTTACCGTACCAATGTCAGTTTCAAGATCATCACTTAATACCGCTCGCATCGCTTGAATGTGGGGCGCGATCTTAGGTGCTTGAGCAATGATGGTGACATCTAAGTTACCGATGCGATAACCCAGTTCTTTCACTTTACTAAACACGTCTCGTAATAAAATACGGCTATCAATGTTTTCAAATTCAGCTGATGTATCAGGGAAGTGATGGCCAATATCGCCAAGCGCTAGCGCACCAAGTAAGGCATCACAGATTGCATGTAGTGCAACATCACCATCGGAATGCGCTAAGAAACCTTGCTCATAAGGGATTGCGACACCGTTAATCATTACCGGACCTGCATTACCAAATTTATGTACGTCAAAACCATGGCCAATTCTAAACATTATTTATCTTCCCCATTACATTTCATGATTATTCTGTTGCGTTAGCTGCTGTAAAAATAGCGTCGCTAGCGGCATGTCTTCAGGACGGGTTATCTTAATATTATCTGCGCGGCCAACCACCATTTTTGGGGTTAAACCAAGTAATTCAATTGCCGAGGCTTCATCGGTAATATTCGCATTATCAGCAAGACCAGTGGTAAGTGCATCGTTCAGCAATTTAACCGGAAACATCTGTGGCGTTAACGCATGCCACAATAACTCACGATCCACAGTGGCAATGATATTACCTTGGGCATCAGTACGCTTCATCGTATCGCGAACCTGGCTACCAAGAATAGCACCATGCTCAGAATCGAGAGCACCAGTAATTAAATTATCGATATCAACGTGAGTAAGACAAGGTCGTGCGGCATCATGTACGAGCACCCAATGGTATGCGTGACAGACCTGTAATCCCGCTAATACTGAATCAGCGCGTTCTTTACCACCATCTACACGTATAACAGCGGGGTCGTTAGCGATGTCTAAATCGGCAAACCAGCCATCTTCAGGCCCTAACGCAACCACAACTTGGCGAATGCGAGGGTGGCTTAATAACGCCATTAACGTGTGTTCAATGACGGTTTTATTGTGCAGCTGTAAATATTGCTTGGGAATATTTGCGCCCATACGTGCGCCAACACCCGCGGCTGGGACAACCGCGATAAATTGTTCCGTCATCTCTGTCGCCTAATTATTGTCATCATCATTAATAATACGGTAGAAGGTTTCGCCTTTCTTGATCATACCTAACTCATTACGCGTGCGCTCTTCAATCGCATCGTTACCATTACGTAAATCTAATATTTCATTTTTGAGTGCGGTATTACGTTCGAGCAAAACTTGGTTATTGTTATACTGAATATCGACTTCACGTTCGATTCGTTTGTAGTCCATCAAGCCATTATTTCCGGCAACAAAATGATAGAGCAATAAACTGAGAATTAAGATTAATACAAAATAAAGCAGGCGCATGACAATCATCCCGTAAATGAATCAGTTATTGTCACATATTATGGAAAGATTGGTTAGCGTATAAATAAAAAAACCATTAGAAATAAGATTCGAATGAGATAAATCTAATACCGCTAGGCAATTAAATCTAAACATTGATGAATTAACTACAAAATCAATCTCCACGTATGACATTCCGTCTTCACTGACCAATAAGCAACCAGTTCACTAACTGACACCTCATAAAAATATAATCCACTAACAAAACAACACTCTAAATAAATAATACTATCAACCATTATGACTTTCGCTCGCAGATCACATAACGCGACACACTGTCATCTATTTATTTTTATTATCGACATAAATGCTGCATATTTAAAATCAAGTTACCGCTAACATAATTGCTAACAATCATGCATAACTTAGTCACACCAAGCTACAAACTCAGTTAAATAACGTGAAAACCAAGAAACCACTGAGTTACCGGTAATTTTACATTTAATTATTTTATACGATTTAAGGAAGATAAAGCTATGAATAATATAAATAAAAAGTTTGCATTAACGCCACTAGCAGCAATCCTATCACTAACATTAATTGGCTGTGGTTCTGATAATACAGAGTTCGGAGCAAACTCAAATATTACTCTGAATGATAAAGGCCAGGTTATCGAAGAAAGAGTTGATCTTGATAATGATGGCGTGACCGATTCAATCTTAAAGTATGAATATAATCAAGCAGGCTATATTTCTGCCGAATCAGAAGATAAGAATGCAGATGGCATTCCAGACATCGAAAAAACATTTGAGTATAATGAACAAGGTCAAAAAACGAAGCAAACATCAGACTGGAATCATGATGGTATTTCAGAGTCGACCGACGTATATGAATATGATGAAGCAGGTCAAATCACTAAAGTATCAACGGATAGAAATAATGATGGTATTTCAGAGGTTAATTTCTCTTACGCCTATAATTCTGCAGGATTAGTAGAGGCGAAAGCGAGAGATCTAGATAATGATAGCATTAGTGAAAATGTAGAAGCATTTCAATATAATGAACAAGGTCAAGTAGCCTCTCAAAATAATGACTTAGATGGAGATGGCATCAATGATGAGGTTCTCAACTATGAATATAATGATGCCGGCCTAAAAACAATTGTATATAAAGATGTTAATGCTGACGGCATTGATGATCAAGTTGAATTATATGAATATAACGCCGATGGGCAATTAATCCTACTGACTAAGGATCTCAATCTTGATGGTATTCCAGAGAGCAGAGAACGTTATGAATATAATACTTTAGGTCAAAAGACAGTTAAACATACCGACCGTAATGCTAACGGCATCGAAGATGAACTCGAATCATACCAATATAATGATCTTGGCCAGGTCATTTTAGCCATAAGGGATATTGGCAGCGACGGGATTGTCGAAGGTACATTATCTTATGAATATAATGAATTTGGTCAGTTTGTTAAGCGTGGCTTTGACAAAGGTTTTATCGATGGGGTTGATGGCGTAATTGATCTATACGTTTACACCGACTACAGTGATACCAGACAAATTACAGGTAACCAGTTTGATGTCGATGGCGATGGCGTAATTGATACATCGCAAGTATACCTAATCGATATACGAGGTCATAGAGTTGCAGCCATTAGATATAACACGCAAGGTATCGAGACATATCGCGCAATTTATGAATACGACAAATATAGACATGTCTCAGAAATGTCTAAGGTTGATGCCGATGGCACAGTTGCATACACGCACACATATGCATACAACGAATTAAACCTTGTCAGCACTCAAAATACGGTTAATGCCGATGGTTCATCGTATGCGCATACTTTCAATTATAATAACTTGAATAAAGTAGAAACAACAGAGACCGATAAGACAGGTAACGGCATCACAGATCTTATTACGAGTATCGGATATGACGACTTCGGCCGAGTGGCTTACCGTTATGTAGATACCGATGGCGATGGCACGACCAATGTCACCTTTCATAATATTTACAATATCATGGATAAGATTGCCACTGAAGAAATGGACAGTAACCAGGATGGCAATACCAACAGATTTACTTACAATTATTATGACAACGCGGCAACGCTAATTCGTACAGAACGGGATAATAATGCCGACGGTATTATTGACGAAGTCATCAATCGTTAATAATGCGATTATCTTTACTTGTTATCCGATTTTAAAATAATTATACGCACATTACCGGATAACTTAATCGTATTAATAAATTAGAGGTGAAAAAAACCCGCTATAAAGCGGGTTTTTTAATCTATTCAGAATTAAGTGTTAAGCAAATTAAGCTTGACCCTTAACCTCTTTAAGACCGTTGTATGGTGCTTTTGAACCTAGTGCTTCTTCGATACGTAGAAGTTGGTTGTACTTAGCAACACGATCAGAACGGCTCAGTGAACCAGTTTTGATTTGGCCAGCAGCAGTACCAACAGCTAGATCAGCAATTGTTGCATCTTCAGTTTCACCGCTACGGTGAGAGATAACAACAGTGAAACCAGCGTCTTTAGCCATTTTGATTGCAGCTAAAGTTTCAGTTAAAGAACCGATTTGGTTAAACTTGATTAAGATTGAGTTAGCAATACCGTTGTCGATACCACGTTTCAGGATCTTAGTGTTTGTTACGAATAGATCGTCACCAACTAATTGGATTTTATCACCCATTAGTTTAGTTTGGTGTGCGAAACCATCCCAATCAGACTCATCAAGACCATCTTCGATAGAAACGATTGGATATTTGTTAGTAAGATCTTGTAGGAAGAAGTTGAACTCTTCAGAAGTGAATTTCTTACCTTCACCTTTAAGATCGTAGATGTTTGCTTCTTTGTCGTAGAACTCAGATGCAGCACAATCCATCGCTAACGTAATGTCTTTACCTAGTTCATAACCAGCGTTTGCAACAGCAACTTTAATTGCAGCAAGTGCAGCTTCGTTTGATTCTAAGTTAGGAGCAAAACCACCTTCATCACCAACAGCTGTTGAATGACCAGCAGCTTTAAGTACTTTAGCAAGGCTATGGAATACTTCAGCACCCATACGTAAACCTTCACGGAAGTTTGCAGCGCCAACAGGTTGAATCATGAATTCTTGGATATCTACAGAGTTATCCGCATGCTCGCCACCGTTGATGATGTTCATCATTGGAAGAGGCATAGAGTAAACACCAGAAGTACCGTTTAGATCAGCAATGTGAGCATAAAGAGGTACTTTCTTAGAGATTGCAGCAGCTTTAGCTGCAGCTAAAGAAACAGCTAAGATCGCGTTTGCGCCAAATAAAGCTTTGTTCTCAGTGCCATCAAGGTCGATCATGATTTGATCAAGTTCAGCTTGTGCTAGTGCATCTTTACCAGCTAGAGCGTCACCGATTGGACCATTGATTGCTGCAACAGCTTTAAGTACGCCTTTACCTAAGTAACGCGCTTTATCGCCATCACGTAATTCAAGTGCTTCACGTGAACCAGTTGATGCGCCAGACGGAGCAGCAGCCATACCGATGGAGCCATCAGCAAGATGTACTTCAGCTTCTACAGTAGGGTTACCACGTGAATCCATGATTTCACGACCTAGAACTTTAACGATCTTAGACATTTTGATTTCCTTAACTATTAAAAATTTAAGTATGCCGCGTTACCGCGACACTAATATTAAAATCTCTGATTAGCTAGTTGATGATTTTTTATTTTCACCAGCAGCATTAATGAATCCTTCAAATAATGCGTGACCATCTCGTGGTGTTGACGTGAATTCCGGGTGGAATTGAGCAGCAACAAACCAAGGATGATTAGGATTCTCAACAATCTCTACCAATTTCTTATCAGCAGATAAACCTGTTACTTTTAGGCCTGCTTTTTCGATTTGTGGTAAAAGATTGTTGTTAACTTCATAACGGTGACGATGACGTTCTTTAATCGTCGCACTACCGTACATTTCTCTTACTTTACTACCCGCTTTAAGATGACACAGTTGTGCACCTAAACGCATAGTACCACCCAGGTCTGATTTACCAGTACGCTCTTCAACGTTACCTGATTCGTCAATCCACTCTGTAATTAAACCAACTACAGGGAACTTCGTTTCTGGGTTAAATTCTGTTGAATGTGCGCCTTCTAGACCGGCAACATTACGTGCGAATTCGATTAACGCTACTTGCATACCTAAACAGATACCGAAGTAAGGAACGTTGTTTTCACGTGCAAATTTCGCTGCAAGAATTTTACCTTCAACGCCACGTTCACCGAAACCACCAGGTACCAAGATACCATCAACAGTTTTAAGTATGTCTGTGCCTTTCGCTTCAAGATCTTGTGAATCAATATATTTGATTTTCACGCTGAAACGGTTTTTCAAACCACCATGTTTAAGTGCTTCATTTACTGATTTGTAAGCATCTGGTAGTTCGATGTATTTACCAACCATACCGATAACAAGTTCATCAGTTGGGTTAGCTTCTTCAAAAATAACCTGTTCCCACTCAGCTAGATCGGCTTCTGGTGCAGTTAAACCGAAACGGTTAACAATGAGCTCGTCTAAACCTTGTGCTTTTAATAGCGCAGGAATTTTATAAATACTGTCTACATCTTTCAGTGAGATAACGGCTTTTTCTTCTACGTTACAGAATAACGAGATCTTAGCGCGTTCGTTCGCAGGTACATTACGATCAGAACGACAAATTAGAATGTCAGGCTGAATACCAATTGAACGTAACTCTTTCACTGAGTGTTGTGTTGGTTTTGTTTTAACTTCACCAGCAGCACCTAAATAAGGTACTAATGTTAAATGCATAAACATTGTGTGGTCACGACCTAGTTGCACGCCCATTTGACGTAAAGCTTCTAGGAAAGGTTGAGATTCGATATCACCTACCGTACCACCCACTTCTACTACTGCAACATCAAAGCCTTCACTGCCCGCGATTACGCGTTCTTTGATCTCGTTAGTAATATGTGGAATAACCTGAATCGTTGCACCTAAGTAATCACCACGACGCTCTTTTGCAAGCACTGATGAATACACTCTACCTGTAGTAAAGTTATTACGTTTAGTCATGTGAGTACGAATAAAACGCTCATAGTGACCTAAATCTAGATCGGTCTCAGCGCCGTCGTCCGTTACGAATACTTCACCATGTTGAATCGGACTCATTGTGCCCGGATCAATGTTAATGTAAGGGTCTAGTTTCATCATTGTGACTTTTAAGCCACGTGCTTCTAAAATAGCTGCTAATGATGCTGCCGCAATACCTTTACCTAATGAGGATACTACCCCACCAGTAACAAAAACGTACTTAGTTGTCATACATAACCTGAAGTTGTTAGGGATTAAATAAGTATTATTGAATATATACCAGAAGGGACGACATTATAAACAAATCCCCCTCATCCCACAATGTTGACAAGTATACCATTGTCGTTTTTCCATAACTGTGCGGTAGATCATATGTTGTAATTTTATTTCACTTTCTGCCAAAATGATTCCATTTCACTTATAGAACAATCACTTAATGACTTACCATTCTGTAATGCAAGTACTTCTACCTGTCTAAATCTTTTTTCAAACTTTTCATTTGCCTTGCGGAGTGCTTGCTCAGGGTCTTGCTTTAAGTGGCGAGTGACATTCACAACAGAGAACAACAGATCACCTAATTCCTCTTCCAGTTTATCTGTATCTACAATGTGCGCATCAGCCTCTTCTACGACCTCATCAATCTCCTCGTAAACCTTTGATAAAGCTTGCTTATAATGTTCAAAATCAAATTTAACATCCGCTGCACGCTGCTGTATTTTTGCGGCTCTAACTAAGGCGGGTAAAGCATGAGGAATATTGTCTAATGCACTGAGATTCGTTGTTTTATCATGGCTTGATAAACGTTCTTTAGATTTTTGTTTTTGCCATGCATCAATAATACCAGCCTTGGAGTGTAGTTTTATTTCACCAAAAATATGTGGGTGACGTTGTAATAATTTATTCGCAAGTTGCTGGATAACATCATCGAAACTAAATAAGGCTTGTTCTTGCCCCAATCGTGAGTAATAGAGGACATGATAAAGTAAATCACCTAATTCACCTTCCAACCCTTTAATATCATTATTATCAATTGCGTCAATGACTTCGTAAGCTTCTTCAAGGGTAAATTTAGTGAGCGATTTAAAATCTTGTTGCAAGTGCCAAGGGCAGCCTGTATCTGGGTTACGTAATTGTTCTAGCATCTGATGCAAATCGGCGATCGTGTACTTTTCTTTCAAAATAACTCCTATTAATTAAAGTTTTCAGCTAAAGAGCGTAGATCTAGGCTCATAGAGATAATGCTAAGTCATAAACCAAAGGCAAATGCTTTATCAAGGAGTATATAATGATATGTCGCGTATTTGGAGTGGTGTCATTAAATGTTCGAGGCGAGGAATATAATACGCGATAGGCCACTATAGATGGCTTATCGCGTGGAAAAACTGTAATTAAGCAGTTAATTTTTTACTAAAGTTCGTTTCATCGGCTTGCTGTGGCTGCAGGTATTTACTTACATCAACCTCATCTAATTGCTCAGGTTTCAGATATTCTTGGGCATATTTAATATGTGTACCACTCTGTAAAAATAGCTTAAATAATTCGATATCTAAATGCTGGTCTAAAGCCATTTTGAACATGATATCAACGGCAACACTCACCGGTTTAGCTTTCTTATAAGGACGGTCAGAAGCCGTTAACGCTTCAAATATATCCGCAATAACCAAGATTCGCTCTGGAATAGAAAGATCCTCAGCGGTTAGCTTACGCGGATAACCAGTGCCTTTAAGTGTTTCGTGGTGCGTTGAAGCATAACGTGGCACGCGACTTAATTCCGACGGAAACGGCAGATTTTCTAACATCTTAATCGTACTGATCATATGTTCGTTAATCTTATATCTGTCTTCCGCCGTTAAAGTACCGCGGCTAATCGTCAGGTTATACACTTCACCCAAATTGTATTGATGCTCAGGTACATCCATTTTAATACCATGTTTCGGATCAAACTCAACGTTACGTTCACGCTTGATAATATGTTCTGGCTTGTCAGACAATAATCGTTCAATCACCGGTAATCCTGATGATGTCGATACTTTAGCTAACTCTTCGACTGGTGATAGGCCAATGCTATCGTCAAAATGACGTAACCACGTTTGCGATGATAATGCTTTCACACGCTCAATCTTATCGTTACTCATGAATTCACCACCCACATTTGAAGTCGCAATAAACTCAAAGTCATCGGTTAGTTGCTGCTGCCTTGATGCCAGTACTGCCGCTATTTCGGCTTTATCAGCGGGTGCTGCTAGTTGCTGTGTTAACGCGGCTATTTCAGCATCACGCCACAATATTTCAAACCGAGCTCGGATCTCGTGAATACGGTTGTAGTTAGTTTCTAATTTACTGCCTTTATCAACAATGTGTTCAGGAGTTGTTATCTTGCCACAGTCATGTAGCCAAGCCGCGATCCTAAACTCACGTTTCTCATCTGCATTAGCAAATTTAAAATCTTTGAATAAAGTCGCATTACTCTGCTCTGCTGCTTCAGCTAACATAATGCCAAGCTCTGGTACACGATTACAATGTCCCGCTGTATAAGCAGACTTGTCATCAATCGCTTGGGCGATAAGTTTAATAAACGCCTCTAAAAACTCTTCTTGTGCGAGCTCGTGTTGCTTTAATGCCATAGACATTTCGTTTAATGATGTCGATAACTCCCATATCTCTTTGATCGGTGTATCAACCAACTTCACCTGATCATATTCCCGATTTTTTATTTGTTGAGCCTGCAGACGTAATTTATAAATAGGACGCACAATAGGCCCACTGAATAGCCAGGCTAACGGTAATATCAACAGCATGATACCAAGCGTGATCCCCACTGACATCGCGATACGTTGATTGACGCCACTATAAATAACCTCTTTCGGGATTATCACAGAAAAGAATTCCGTCGCATTATTACCTGGTTTAATCGGGCTAATATAAATAAACTGCGCCTCGCCATCAATCACCCGTTCAACAATTTTTCCGTATGCACTTTTTTGATTCGCTAATGCTAATAGCTCCGGGTAAGGGATCATGATATTACCCCTAACCAACTGCCGATTATCCATCCATTTACTTTTCAGCACCTGTCGTTGCTCTAGCGTGATATTGCGAATAGCTAAATTAATGATTGGCATCAGTTCGGCGTATTGCTCATTAAGCACAATATGAAATTCTGATGAATACCCTTGCGGTGCAATGCTAAATAGCCTGTGTAATTGTAAATTGCGATGAAAATATTGCATCAACCCCGATTCTAATACCGCGCCACTATCAAGCAATGCAAAGTTTTCTCCCATTGACACAGATTTAAATGCGGCTTTTAAGGTTTTAAATTCAACCAGTTCAACATTCGGAAATTCTTGCTTTAACGACGGGATAATTGACCAACCAGCTAAGATGGCGACTTTCTTACCTTGCAAGTCAGCATAGTCACTAATATAAGGCTGGTTATCTTTAGTTACTATGGCAAAGGGTAAATTATATATAGGCTCTGAATAGAGCCCTTTAATGGTATCTTCATTTGCTTGCTGTAGAGAGTGCAAACCATCCAGTGAGCCGTTATTGTATTTATCAACCAACTCCCCCCAAGTGAAACCATTAATAAATTCAAAATCAATACCCGTCATATCTTCAATAAGATTTAAGAGATCAATCGCATAACCTTTCGGCTCACCTGATGCGGCAAAATCTATCGGCGCCCAATCATTTTGATTCGACATTTTTATAGAGGTTATTTGGCTTAATGCGCGGGTTTGTGCCGGGCTTAAGTCGAGTGGCTTAGCTGGAGGAACTGTAATAGTTTCGCTATTTTGACGATTAGAGGCAATGACATCGCCCGATTTAAGGTAGATAAATGATTCAACCCCCGCATCATCACCAAGATTAAGCTGATTAACGGATAGTTTACTCGCTAACGACGACAGGACAATATCAATGCCCAGTACATAACTTTTTTGACTATTCGCCTTCGACGAAAACTGCAAAGAATAAGTTTGGCCAGTGATCTTTAAGTGTTGGAATAAATAAGGCTTAGTTTTGGTGACGTCATCGGCATTAGCAGAGACAAACCAAGGTCGTTCGCTAGGAAAATAATTACTTTGAGTTGCTTTTAATTCACGTAACTCGAAATCATGATTATAATAATACGTCTCGCGGATACGCTTGGTGGGCTCACCAGAAATTTTGATCACCACCCAACGGTCACTACTATCTGCAACTATTTTGTCTCGAACTATCGGCGAAGAATCAAGGTTGATAACTTGATAAAATTGGTTATTATCAGCGCCAATATAGATGCTGTAAAAGAGGGGGTTATCTTCCATTGATTTCGATAAGATATCGCGAATATCAATTTCATCGGCATCTATATCAAGCGTTCTGCTAATCGATACTAATAACTTTGCGGTACTGGTTGCATCAGACTCTAGATCTTGTACATACTCACTCAGTTCTGCAGATGACACCGACAACATAGATAGCGCCTGCTCCGTTGCCATCTTTTGACTAAAGTGATATTGCAGTGAAATTGCCACCAGCGTGGTTAAAATGGTGGCGAGTAGAAACATCCCCCCCACGGTAAAGCGAAGTGAAAGCTTAGTCTGTGTCATTGTGTTCATCCCTAAATACAATTACTGATTGTTCTATAAATATACCTGAAATTAGGTACACATCAACCACGTTTTTATATAAGTAACTGGATTAAAAAGAAACCACTAAACTAAAGTATGTTCTTTGGGACAACTCTTCTCAGTTTAACGCCCAGTTGCTTGAACTTACTGACTCCACCATCGGGATTCCAATCAAGACTAATTCTCCACGCATTTTCCGGCTGCATTTCTTCCAACATGCCTTTTTTCACTTCGCCAGCCATTTTTTTAGATGGAATAATCACAAAGTTTTCAGTATTAAGGTGAGTACTGCGGGGATCAAGATTAAAAGTACCAATCACTGCAATGTCATCATCGATAACCATTGTCTTGGCATGTAATCCAAATATAGGCGGTTGTTCAAGCTGCTCTTGCATGACTTCCGACATGATCTTACGACGTATCTCAGCATCCGGCTTAAATTCATAAATTTCGACCCCGGTGTTGAGCAATTCTTTTCTATTTCTTTGATAACCACTAAACGCCTCTAAATTATCATTTGATGCGAGGCTATTCGTCAGGATCTTAACTTCAATCCCCTTATCGACCAGTTTCTTAAAATGGTGACGGGTATGTTTTGTGGTGATCAAATAAGGCGTCTGGATCACCACCGATTTTGTTGCTGTTTGTAGTAATTCAACTAAACGTTCGGTTGCAATACCACTGCCGCCTAAAAATTCAGTTTGGTCATTTTTACCCGGTACATCCGAGATATATTCCACATCCGTTAACCATTGCAGTTCTTGTTTTTGCTGTATTTCTTCGATGGCTAACGGCATGTTTTTAATCTTGTTTCTGACACTTGGTACAAAATTACTGGGATCACAGGCGTATTCATGCAAAGCGGTAAAGTTCGGTGGGACAGAAGATTGCCCACTCTCCTTAATTAACGCTTGTATATCAACACTTAATTCATTATCCCAAAAATGATCAAATGACATTTGAATATCATTAGCAACACCGCCAACGAGTAATACATCACGATCACGGAAGTTATATTCGTGGTCGTAGCCAAAATATTCATCAGCGACATTGCGTCCACCAGTGATCGACACTTGCCCATCAACCGTAAAGGTTTTATTGTGCATACGCTGATTTAGCTGATGGAAGTTCGTCGTTAGATTAATCGCTTTATCAAAGAAGTTTTTGCCGACATTAAGCATCGGATTATAAATTTTTATTGATATGTTTTCATGTTTAGCTAAAGTTAATAAATCTTCACCATTGGCTTCCACCATAATATCATCAACGAGAACCCGTACTTTTATGCCACGCTCAGCGGCTCTAACCAAGTAATCCGCGGCAATCAAGCCAATATTATCGGTGGAGAAAATAAAATATTGTACATCAATTGTTTTTTCGGCACGTTCCGTTAACCAGGCCCGAGACAACATTGCCTCTATTCCTTGCTCTAATACGTATACTCCGGTCTGAGCAACCATTTTATTCTCAACCGGTTTAAGATATTCCCCCAGCATTGGGCCATTGTTACTCGTAATATCAGTGCAATAATTTGTTTGTGATTCAGGAAATTGAATCGGCTTGCTACTACAAGCAGAAAGTAGCAACAGAGAGGCGACGAGGAGTGTCACACGCTTGTGTAAATTAGAAATTGAGTGATAAATCATTGGTCTTCCTTAACAAATAAAATCCATTTGCAGCTGTATTTTAGATAAAATTAAGGGAGGCGGAATACAACAAAAATTTGTATTCCCCCTCCCTATTCGTACATCTAGATTATAGTGCGCCAGATTACTTTTATTTTAAGCGTTTAGCGTAAATAACCCCTTTGACCTGACTCATGCGGTTAGTCAAATGGCTTAGCGTATCGATATTAAATAACTCAATATTAATTTCTAATGTCGCCGTTTGTAACTTCGCATCTGTACGCGTATTCATACCAACAACATGGATACGGTCATTGGCAAAAATAGTCGTTAAATCACGCAATAGTCCACTGCGATCACTTGCATGTACCACGAGCGTAACACCGTAGCCACCACTAAAGTCACCGCCCCATACCGCATCAATGATACGTTCTGGCTGACGACTGCTTAAATCAGCATACTGCAAACAGCCATTACGGTGGATCGAGATACCACGACCCTGCGTAATATAACCAACGATCTCATCACCAGGGATCGGCTGACAGCAATTGGCGATATGCGTCATCAAGTTACCCATGCCTTCTACAACAATATGATCTTTGCTGCGTTTCTTCTTTGCCTGGTTTTGTGATTTTAGAACTTGTTGATCAACCAATTCTAACGCTAATTTATCTTCTTCTTCCGCTGTAGGCTGTAACAACAACACCTTAATGTGATTAATCACTTGGTTAAGGCGTGCATCACCACTACCAACCTGCGCTAATAAATCTTCTAAGGTATTAGAATTAAAGCGCTCAAACGCACAGCTAGCATCAGACAACTGTAGCTTAAGTTTGTGCAGTTCACCTTCCAGCATGTCTTTACCCGCAGCCACATTCTTATCGCGGTCTAAACGTTTAAAGTACGTATTGATCTTAGCGCGCGCGCGCGCTGATTTTACGTAACCTAAGTTTGGTAATAACCAGTCACGGCTTGGGTTTGGGTTTTTCTGGGTGATAATTTCTATCTGATCGCCAGTTTGCAGTTCATACGTGAACGGCACGATACGGCCACTGATCTTGGCCCCAATACAACGGTGACCAACCATACTATGCACATAATAGGCAAAATCTAACGGCGTTGAACCTTGTGGCATATCAACCACATCACCTTTAGGCGTGAACACATAAACGCGATCATCAAATACCTGACTACGTAGTTCATCAACTAAGCTGCCGCTTTCTGCCATGTCATCTTGCCATGCCAGTAACTTACGCAACCAATCAATTTTCTCTTCGTAGCTGCCTTTTTTAGTACTATCAGCGCCTTCTTTGTAACGCCAGTGTGCAGCAACACCTAATTCGGCGTCATCATGCATTTGTTTGGTACGGATCTGCACTTCAACCGCTTTACTCTCGTCGCCAACGGCAACCACAGTATGGATAGATTGATAACCATTGGCTTTCGGGTTCGCCACGTAATCATCAAACTCACTGGGAATCGGACGGAATAAGTTATGGATCACACCTAATGCGGCATAGCAATCTTGCAACTCTGCAGCGATCACGCGTACAGCGCGTACGTCATAAAGACCGGTGAAATCCAAATTCTTCTTCTGCATCTTTTTCCAGATGCTGTAGATATGTTTAGGGCGACCATACACTTCAACACGACCACCAGCAGCTTCAACACCTTCTTTAACTTGCGATACAAAGCTGTCGATAAACTCTTCACGGTCAATACGGCGTTCAAGTAACAGCTTCGCTATTTGCTTATACGTATCAGGGTGAGAATAACGGAACGAAAGATCTTCAAGTTCCCATTTCAACTGACCAATACCAAGACGGTTTGCCAGCGGAGAATAGATATCAGCAATTTCTTTTGCTGCCAAAACGCGTTCTTCTTCAGAAGCATTCTTAACTTGGCGAAGATGACAAATACGTTCCGCTAACTTGATCACAATGGCACGCACATCATCAACAATCGCCATTAACATACGACGTAGATTATCGATCTGCGTTTCAGATGGTTTTTGTGATTTCGCTTGTAGCGTACGGATCGCGTCCATCTCAACAACAGCAACAAGTAATGGTAATAATTTACTGCCAAACAAACTTTCAATTTGTTCATTATTATATAATTTGGCATCAAAAAATGGATACAACAAGGCTACCTTTAGCGTATCCATGTCCATATCCATCGTCATCAATATTTCGATCATTTCCACCCCGTAAGCAAGCAACGGGAAACGGAAACCAGCTTCATCTTCAAGAGATTCAGCTGCTTCTTTTAATGCTAATTGAGAATATAACTCAAATAATTCATCTTGCTCTGTCGAGGTGAGTGCTAGCGAAGACGTCCAGGTCTTCGCATCAAAGTCTTCCGGATTGGTCAAATGAGAATCACGTACCGCAACCATGTCTTAATTCCTAACAAGATTAAACAAAAATACACACGTTCATCTCTAAACGCGTTCAAATAACGCCATTGACTCAACATGCCCAGTTTGTGGGAACATATCAATCATACCAAGGCGTGTTAATTTATAATGCTTTTCCATCAACAACTTCGAGTCTCGCGCTAATGTTGCCGGATTGCAAGATACATAGACAATTTTCTTTGCTTTTAGTTTATGTAAATATTGCACTGTTTCAGCAGCACCTGCACGCGCCGGATCTAATAGTACTTTATCAAAGCTATTTTTAGCCCACGGTAGCTTAGAAAAGTCAGCCGATAAATCTGCTTGATAGAAGGTTGCATTGTCGACATTGTTCGTCGCTGCATTGATTTGCGCCTGACGCACCATTTCATCAACGCCTTCAACACCCACAACAGAATGACATAAACGCGCAACTGGTAAGCTAAAGTTACCACCACCACAGAACAAGTCTAATACACGGTCTTCAGGGCTTAAATCCAACCAGTCTAGTGCTTGCGCAACCATCTTGTTATTCACGACAGGGTTAACTTGAATGAAATTACCCGGCGTGAAACTGAGTTTAAATTCACCGTCACTAAGCTGATACCATGCGGCAGGTGTATCTGGCGTTAATTTAACAACCGATTCAGGCTCAGGTTGCAGATAAACACTGACTTGCTGCTCATTAGCAAACGCTTGTAATAAACCTTGGTCTTTCTCATTTAGCGGTTTCAAAATACGGAACAAGCAAATAATGCCAGAATCTACCGCAAACAACTCGATATGACCTAAATCACGACGTACTGTAAGCGTAGCAAGTAATGCGCGTAAAGGTTGAATCAATACTGACAAAGCTGGCACTAATACAGGGCACTGATTAATCGCAACCAATGATTTGCTGTTACGCTCACGGAAACCAAAGGCTAATTGCTTGGCTTTACGATCGAACATGACACTTAAACGCGCTGTACGGCGATATTCCCAAGGCTGGGATAAAATAGGATCGGCAAAGTTAATATCATTATTTTTACTGAAATTCTGTAACAAACTAAACAGCGCAGTTTGTTTATAATCAGCCTGAACTTCACTATCCAGTGTTTGTAAACTGCAGCCACCACACGTGGCATAATGTGGACATGCTGGTTCAATTCTTTGCTCTGATGGCGCTAATACTTTTCTTAATGTTGCTTTCGCATATTGCTTTTTTTGCTCAATAATATTCACTGATACGCGCTCACCTGGTAGTCCACCAGCAACGAATATCGCTTTGCCATCAAGACGACCAAAACCTAGACCTTGGTGATCTAACTTCTCAATAGTGATCTCGACCGCTTTACTCGGAGTTTTCTGTACTTTTTTTGCTTTATAAATTTGCGCCATATTGATATACAACTATTGCCTATGTCATCATTAGGGTATTATTCTAACCTGCTTTTCCGCTTTATACTTTAAATAACTTCTGTAGATGGCATTAAACCCGATACCAATAAGATGACTTTATGACTAAATACGGACTTCGTGCCAAAGTAATGTCGCTGACAATTTTACCGACTGTTTTGATCGGTACGTTATTAGCCAGCTATTTCACCTTTAACCGCTATCAGCAATTGGAAACGGTGCTTATTGAGCAAGGTGTTAATATTATCGAACCACTGGCGATTGCCAGCGAATACGGGATGTTGCAAAACAGCCGTGAATCGCTGAAAAAACTGCTCGGTTTAACCCATCGTAAATTTGCCCCCACGATTAAAAGTATCGCCATTTTTGATACCAATAATAAACTCTTTGTAACCAGTAATTATCACCGTAATTTTTCGGTATTGAAAAATCCCGATGGGATAAAATTACCGGAAACCACGCAAGTCGAAGTGCTTGATGATTACATTATTCTACGTTCACCTATTATTGCGGAAATTGACAATAACAGCTTCCCACTAAATTTAGAAAACCCAGAGCAGATCCTAGGTTATTTATCTATTCAATTAATTCGAGACAAAGCCATATTACTGCAATACCGTGATACCACCGTGTCGGTGTTCATTGTATTACTGGGCTTTTTCACTGCGCTTATCTTCTCCTGGCGATTAGTGAAGAACGTAACCCAACCCATTACCGATATGGTCACCGTAGTCGATAGGATCAGGGAGGGGCGGCTTGATGCCCGAGTCACCGGCGATCACACCGGTGAATTAGCCCTGCTCAAAAATGGTATTAACTCCATGGCTAAATCACTATCGGCTTATCATGAGGAAATGCAGCAAAATATTGATCAGGCAACCTCGGATTTACGCGAAACGTTAGAACAGATTGAGATCCAAAATATTGAATTGGATATGGCTAAAAAACGCGCTCAAGCCGCTGCACGGGTTAAATCTGAATTCTTGGCGAACATGAGTCATGAATTAAGAACACCGCTCAATGGTGTGATTGGTTTCTCTCGTCAATTATTAAAAACATCGCTAAGCCCGAATCAAACCGATTATTTGCAGACGATTGAAAAATCGGCCAATAATCTACTTAACATTATTAATGACATTCTCGATTTCTCTAAACTTGAAGCCGGTAAACTGACCTTAGAACAAATCCCCTTTAATCTGCGAGACACCATTGAAGAGGCCGCCATCCTACTCGCGCCAACCGTGCATGATAAAGGCCTTGAATTATCCCTACACGTCGATAAAAACGTACCTGACGGTATAATTGGTGACCCATTCCGTTTCCAACAAGTGATCACCAATTTACTTGGCAATGCCATCAAGTTTACTGAAAACGGTAATATTGATATCCACATCGAATTATTAGAATGGACAGATAATACAGTCATTATCCAGACCAATATTCGCGATACCGGTATTGGTATTTCTGATCAGCAACAAGCACAATTATTTCAAGCCTTTAATCAAGCTGATACCAGTATTTCACGTCGTTATGGCGGTACCGGATTAGGACTTGTTATTACCCAGCGCTTAGTTGAATTTATGGGTGGTGAGATCTCACTTGATTCAGATTTAGGCCAAGGCTCTAACTTTAAATTTTCATTGAAATTTAATGTTACCGCTAATTCATTATCTGAACCTTTACCGGTAAGTAACTTTAAAGGTAAACAAGTACTCTTGTATGAAGCAGATAACTACTCTGCTCGCTCATTAATATCATTGCTGAATAGCTGGGATTTAGACGTATTACATTGTGCTAATGAAGCAGAATGGCGACACTATATTAATCAGCCTTACTATTGTGTAGTGATTGCCCAAAATGATGAAAGCAACTTAACGCCGATGTATGACAAAATGAGCCAGTGCCATGACATTGATGCCGCAGTCGTCGTACTCATTAATTCATCCGATCCTTGTCTACAAGAAGAGATCATTCGTATCGGCGCAAAACACTGCCTCACGAAACCGTGTAATCACCGTAAATTAGTGAACGCATTAGCTTACCTCGATAAACCAGATCAACAACCGATACCACAGTTAAAAATAGAAAAACCAAAAGCCAAAGTTGACCTGTCTATTTTAGCCGTCGATGATAATCCTGCGAATCTGAAATTAATTAGCGCAATGCTAGCCGATTCAGTCACGACGATAGAAATATGCTCCAATGGTGCAGAGGCAGTGGCGAAAGCCAATGAAATGGATTTTGATATTGTCTTTATGGATATCCAAATGCCGATCATGGACGGTATTAGCGCTTGTAGAGCCATTCGCTCAGGTACGCGTAACCAATCTACCCCTATCATTGCAGTCACCGCACATGCAATGAGCGGTGAGCGTGACCGCCTCTTGAGCAAAGGGATGGATGACTACTTAACGAAACCGATTGATGAATCGATTCTTAAGCGTACCCTGCAACAATGGAGTGGCTCATCACACGATAACACGATCGTGAAAAATCACATTTTAGATTGGCCCTTGACCTTACAACGCTCTATGGGTAAAGAGGATCTTGCGGTAGATATGCTAGAAATGTTTATCAATAGTCTGCCTGAAATAAGCGAGCATTTGGAACAAGCATTAGCACGTAGCTTGTCACGCTCTGAATTTAAGAAAATCATTCATAAGTTCCACGGCGGTGCTGCTTGTTGCGGGGTATTACCAATCCAGAACCTGGCCGATCAGATTGAACGCGGATTACGTAAGGGTGCTGAAATCGAAGATGTCGAACCAGAGATTTTTGAATTGCAGGAAGCCATTGAAACAATCATTAAGGAAGCTCAGCCTTACCTACCAAATTAGCCTTATCCAACACGACCTAGTTTCATAACAGTATTGCAAACATGGTAGTGAGGTTATTAAAGGTGCCAGCAAGGATGCTAGGCACCGCTGTTATCTTTCATCTACCGATGCCAATAACAGATAATATAACCCTTTCGCCGCAGACCCGGTCTTTGCCCCTTTTGGCAAAGTGAGATGCAAAGGTACATGGTAACGATTTGAATACTCGACGTTAAGCACTACTATGTCGCAATCCTTATTCTGCTCAACAATATGCTTTGGTAAACGACAATAACCCAAACCTTGCTTAACCGCCTGCCAAGCGTGATCAAAGTTATCGACCGTAATACGCTGACTCGACTTTAACCAACCCACATCAATATTATCTTCCACGCCTAAATCTCGGATGACAATTTGTCTATTGACCGTTAAATCAGCCAAACAAGGTTCAGCCTTATCCGCTAATGGATGCCCTTTTATAACCACTGGCAACATACTCACAGTACCAAATGATTCACAGGGATGGTTAGTGATTGGAAAGTTAATAATAGAAATATCAGCTTGTTGCTCTGCTACCATGCTCGTGGTTTTTGATAACGATGTTTCTACAATTTTAATCGATGTCGTACTGTTCTGCGCAAGGAATCTAGCCAACGGCCCATACAGCCACTGTCGGTCGCATAGATGATCAATGGCAATCACCAGCTCAGATTCCATCCCCTGTGTTAACTGAGAGCTTATTTCCTCTAAGGCCTGCGCTTGATCAATCATCGACTGCGCCCTGCGTAATAACGACTTACCGTCCTCAGTAAGTACAGCCCGTCGACCTTTAATTTTAACAAGTGATACGCCAAGTTGATCTTCAAGCTTCTTAATTGCATAGATCAAGGTGGTATGGCTCTTATTCAATACTGTCGCGGCAGCTTGAATACTTCCCGCCTTATCAACTTCAGATAAGGTCAGCCATTGATCTAGTGTTGTCTTTAATCTCATTGGTCTATTTATTCCACAGTTACACGCAGTTTTATGAACTTTTATGTTCAATTTTCATTGATATTATAGTGCCTATAACAAAGAGCAAGCAAAAGCATCTCGCTTACTCTTTATTTTACCCTTTACTTTATGCTACGCATCAATACGCGATTGGAGAGACAGAATGCAAAAATTATTACAAGTAGATTTCGATTTTACAGGTCCATTTGGTGATGAAATGTCGGCGATGCTGGTTGGACTGGCTGAATCGATAAACCATGAACCGGGCATGATTTGGAAAATCTGGACTGAAAATCAAAAAGCCCAATTAGGTGGTGGTATTTACTTATTTGAAAATGAAGCCTATGCACAAACTTATTTGGAGATGCATTCAGCCCGCTTAAAAAAGATGGGGGTGACAGATATTAGAGGCTATATATTCGATATCAATGCGCCTTTATCAGCTATTAATCGTGCCCCGACCACAGGAGTTGGCAGTGATGAACAATAAAACCTTCTTAACTACACATGGCATTATTTATGGCATATTTGCTTTAGCCTTGTTTTTCATCCCTGCGATTATATGGCCCATGTACGGGATAGAGCTGAACGATAGATATGCATATTTTTTATCTCAACATAACAGTATTTTCTTAGGCGGAATAGCCGCGATAAGTTTGTTGTTAAGAGAGGTTGAGTCAGGGGTTGTGGCTAAAAAATTGTTTCTTGCACTGCTGATTAGCAACCTGCTCGGCGTTGCAATCACTTTATACGCTGGAGTTACAGGACTCTTTGTCGGTTTCGGTTGGAGTGATCCCGTATTCTTTACGTTACTTTCAGTATTGAGTTATTGCCAGTTCAAAAAGCAATAATGGGATCTAAAAACAGCTAGCGTTACCAATGTTCAGGTTTTAACAAAAACGTTAAATACCTTGAACATTGGCTTCTTTACATCCAGATAGGACGGCATAAATTTAGCTGTTATTACGCGCTTCTTGCATAATAACTTGCATGTCTTTTACCGCTTTACCTAAACCATCAAATGCCGCGCGAGCAATAATTGCATGGCCGATATTCAATTCGTAAATTTCAGGAATAGCCGCAATTGGTTGCACGTTATGATAATGCAAACCATGGCCAGCATTTACTTTCAGGCCCGCTTGATGCGCGTAACTTACACCTGCAGAAATCTTCTTCAATTCAGCTTGTTGCTCAGATTCAGATTCAGCATCCGCATAAGCACCAGTGTGCACTTCAATATAGGGTGCGCCAGAAGCCACCGCTGCATCGATTTGTTCTTTATCGGCATCAATGAATAACGACACGAGAATGCCCGCTTCGCTTAAACGCGTCACAGCTTTCGTGATCTTATCTTGTTGACCAAGTACGTCCAAGCCACCTTCAGTCGTCAGCTCTTCACGCTTTTCTGGTACTAAACAAACAAACTCAGGTTTGATCTCACAAGCAATATCCAACATCTCTGTGGTTACAGCCATTTCCAGATTCATGCGTGTTTGAATCGTTTCTTTTAATACGCGAACATCACGGTCGACAATATGACGACGATCTTCACGTAAATGCACTGTAATACCGTCTGCGCCGTTTAGTTCTGCAACGGCAGCGGCATGTACAGGATCAGGGTAAGTCGTACCGCGTGCTTGGCGTAAGGTTGCGATGTGGTCAATGTTGACACCTAGAAAGATCTTATTCACGTTTAATTCCCTTTTATCTATTTTTCAGCGGTTTATTAACAAACAGTTCTCTGCTTTTCAACGGTTTGTTGCCCAGATAGGGTAACAAAATTTGCCGACAAAAACGTTTTGCTGCAGCTAAATTTTCTGGATTAAATTGTCGTTGCTCAAATGCCAGTAAGTCTTTACCTAAAAATGAACTGCCCACAGCGACTTTATAAATGGATGGTACTATCCCAACATGCGGTACGTATTTATACATACGCTCGGGGAAGACGGCATCCATCGTATCAGCACAATAGCTTAACGCACCAATGTTACCTAAACATTGCATTAAATTTAATTCAAATGCACGCAATAAAGGTTCTAGCGGTTCGCGTTTGGCTAACGCTAATAAGGCATGTTGGTAGTGAGAGAATAATTCGGGATTAGCTTGTTCACTGGCCAGTAAACGATAAAGTAATTCGTTGAGGTAAAAACTAGCGTAGAGATGCTTACCGGCAAGCGGTAATGAATTAGATACCGCCTCAACCTGACGCATGGACTTGAGCCCACCTTTGCCGGCATAGGCGATATTAAGTAAAGTAAACGGCTGTAAAATTGCACTTTGACTGTTTTTACGCCCTCGTCCTGCTCGTCCCACTAACGCTATTTTACCATCGTTAATGGTAAAGAAGTCGATTAATAAACTCGACTCCTTAAAAGGACGACGATGCAGTACAAAGGCGTTTTGTAAGTCCATGCAATAACGCTATTTAAACTTCGTCTCCGTAACCTAAGCTACGAAGTGCACGTTCATCATCAGCCCAACCAGACTTCACTTTAACCCAACATTCTAGGAATACTTTATTATCAAACAAGGTTTCCATATCACGTCGTGCTTCAGTGCCGATTGTTTTCAGTTTCGTGCCTTTGTTACCAATAACCATACGTTTTTGAGTATCACGTTCAACCAAAATTAACGCATTGATATGGAACGTGCCGTTTTCACTTACTTTAAACTGCTCGATCTCAACAGTCGTTGAGTATGGCAGTTCTTGGCCAGTGAAACGCATTAGTTTTTCACGAATGATTTCAGATGCCATGAAACGTGAAGAACGATCCGTAACGTAATCTTCAGGGAAGTAAAAATCACCTTCTTGTAACTGCTGTGAACAAATACCACGTAGCATTTCTACATTGGTACCTTTCGTTGCAGAGATAGGGATAATTTCCGCGAAGTTAAACTTCTCAGCCAATACCTGCAGGTGCGGCATTAACTCTTCAGCTTTATCTTTAATCGCATCGGTTTTATTAATCGCCAAGTAAATTGGGCATTTAATATCACGTAATTTGTTTAGTACCATTTCGTCATCATCAGTCCAACGCGTACCATCAACAACAAAAATTACCGCATCAACATCAATATCTTTTAATGAACTGCTTGCTGCACGGTTCATTAAACGGTTGATGGCACGTTTTTCATCGATGTGTAGACCTGGAGTATCAACATAAACCGTTTGACGGTTTTCTTCAGTATCAATACCTAGAATACGGTGACGAGTCGTTTGTGGCTTACGCGAGGTAATACTTACCTTTTGTCCCAGGATGCGGTTTAATAACGTTGATTTACCAACGTTAGGACGACCAACGATGGCAACAAAGCCGCTATAAGTCATATCACTCATTGTAATTGCTCCAATGCTTTTTGGGCTGCTTCTTGTTCTGCTTTACGACGACTAGTACCTTTACCTGTAACAGGGTGCTCTAGGCCTTCAATAACGCAATGAATAGTGAACTCTTGATTATGAGCTTCACCCTTTACTTCCACTACTTGATACAGTGGCAGTGCTTGCTTACGTCCTTGAAGCCATTCTTGTAATTGTGTTTTCGCATCTTTCTGATCGATACCTGGTTTGATCGCATCTAAACGCGATGCATACCAAGCTAATACACGTTCACGTGTTTTCTCGATATCACTATCCAGATACATCGCGCCAATAAGGGCTTCAACAGTATCTGCTAAGATAGATTCGCGACGGAAGCCACCACTCTTTAATTCACCTGGACCTAAGATCAAACATTCACTTAGTTCAAACTCTCGGGCTATTTCAGCAAGCGTTAAGCCTTTAACAAGCGTTGCACGCATACGGCTTAAATCACCCTCTGGTACTTCAGGGAATTTGCAAAACAATGCATCCGAGATAATAAAGCCAAGTACAGAATCACCAAGAAACTCAAGACGTTCATTATGCTTGAAATAAGCACTACGGTGCGTCAGTGCTTGTTGTAATAGACCAGCATTTTGATACTGGTAACCTAATACAGTTTGTAATCTTTCTAATAAAATTGTCATAATTATTTTAATTTGCCAATACGACTAAAGCGTATACCTGTTGGGATCCAACCAGGTAACAAAGAATCTTGGTCGCGTTCAAATTCGAAACTAGTCCAAATGAACACAGCCTTGCCGACTAAATTAGCCTCTGGCACAAAACCCCAAAAACGGCTATCAGCACTATTATCACGGTTATCACCCATCATAAAGTAGTTACCGTCCGGTACAACCCACTCATATTGACGGGTTGGCGGATTAGGCTGCTGATAAAAATCACTCGCTAAATCAGGACGACTAGGGTTAATTAAGATGTTATGCGCAACATCGCCTAGTTGCTCTGTGTATTGCTGTAATTCAACCATTTGATCTTTAAACTTGCCGATTTCGACTAAGCTAAGATCGAGTTTTTCAAAACCTTTACAGTCTGTACCAGTACATGCTTTTTGAATGAAAACCTGTTTTCCACGATAAGCAATACGATCTCCCGGTAAACCAACGACACGTTTAATGTAATCAACCGTTGGCTGTGGTGGATATTTAAATACCGCCACATCACCACGCTCTGGCTTACCCGTTTCGATAAGTGTAGAACGTAATACCGGATCTTTAACGCCATAACTGAATTTCTCTACCAGGATAAAGTCACCAACTAATAACGTTGGCATCATTGACCCTGATGGGATCTGAAATGGTTCGTATAAAAATGAACGTAATACCAATACCGCTGCAATAACAGGAAAAATCGATTTTGCATTTTCAACAACAAACGATTCTTGCCCTAACTTTGCAACAGCTTCAGGTGGTAGTTCTGCTTGAGTTTGCGCAAACGCGACTTTTTCAGCACGCGCTTTTTCCCAAATCAGTTTATCTAACGCCCAAATAATACCGCTAACAAACGTCACCAGTACCAATATCAGTGAAAAATAGGTTGCCATTAATCTAGTCCTTTCCGATATGCAACACAGCTAAGAAGGCTTCTTGAGGTACCTCAACATTACCAACTTGCTTCATGCGTTTTTTACCGTCTTTCTGTTTCTGTAGCAGTTTCTTCTTACGACTGATATCACCGCCATAACATTTCGCAATTACGTTTTTACGCATTTGCTTAACGGTACTACGAGCAATCACTTGCGAGCCGATAACCGCTTGAATCGCGATATTGAACATTTGACGTGGGATCAAGTCTTTCATTTTCTCAACCAATAAACGACCACGGTTAAGTGAATTGTCACGGTGAGTGATCATCGCTAACGCATCCACACGGTCGGTATTGATTAATACATCAACACGCACCATGTCTGCCGGTGTAAAGCGGATGAAAGAGTAATCAAGTGATGCATAACCACGGCTGGTTGACTTCAAACGGTCAAAGAAGTCCATCACGACTTCACCCATCGGGATCTCGTAAGTTAATGCCACTTGCTTGCCGTGATAATCCATCTTAGTTTGTACGCCACGTTTATCGATACACAAGGTAATTACGTTACCTAGGTATTCTTGTGGTACTAAAATATTACATTCAGCGATTGGTTCACGAATCTCTTCGATATCATTCAATGCTGGTAATTTAGCCGGGCTATCAACGTATATCACCTCACCTTTTTTAGTTTCTACTTCGTAGACAACCGTTGGTGCAGTGGTGATCAAATCAAGATCGTATTCACGTTCTAAACGCTCTTGAATGATTTCCATGTGTAGTAAACCTAAGAAACCACAACGGAAACCGAAACCAAGTGCTGAAGAACTTTCTGGTTCGTAGAATAAAGACGCATCGTTTAGACTCAATTTACCGAGAGCATCACGGAACGCTTCATAATCATCAGAGCTAATTGGGAATAAACCCGCATAAACCTGAGGCTTAACTTTACTGAAACCAGGTACTGGTGCATCAGCTGGGTTACGCGTATTCGTTAGCGTATCACCTACTGGTGCGCCTAAAATATCTTTAATACCGCAAATAACAAAACCTACTTCACCGCAGTGCAGTACGCCAGTATCTGTTTGTTTCGGTGTGAAGATACCCACTTTATCAACAAGATGAGATTCACCCGTCGACATAACTGTTAGTTTATCGCCTTTGCGAAGTGCACCATTAGTAATACGTACTAACGATACAACACCTTGGTAGTTATCAAACCATGAATCAATGATCAAAGCTTGTAGTGGCGCGTCTTCAGAACCTTCTGATGGGCATGGAATTTCTCTTACAATTGTTTCAAGTACGTCTTCGATACCTAAACCAGTTTTTGCAGAGCAACGTGTAGCTTCCATTGCATCAATACCAATAATATCTTCGATTTCTTCTGCTACGCGATCAGGATCGGCGGCAGGTAAATCGATTTTATTGAGGATTGGCACAACTTCCAGATCCATTTCCATCGCTGTATAACAGTTTGCTAGGGTCTGTGCTTCTACGCCTTGACCGGCGTCGACAACAAGTAAAGCACCCTCACAGGCTGCTAATGAGCGAGAAACCTCATAGCTGAAGTCCACGTGTCCTGGCGTATCAATAAAGTTAAGCTGGTATGTTTCACCATCTTTCGCTTTATAATCCAGAGTTACGCTTTGCGCTTTAATTGTAATGCCACGCTCGCGCTCAATATCCATTGAGTCAAGAACCTGTGCTGCCATTTCACGGTCAGATAAACCACCGCAATGCGAAATTAGACGATCTGATAAAGTTGATTTACCGTGATCGATATGGGCAATAATTGAAAAATTACGAATGTGTTTCATGAGTTAGATAATATCCAATACTTAGTAGATATGACACTTAATGAGGCGGATTTTAACGGATTTAAGGGATGACTGCTATCTTTCAATTACTTTTAATCAGCGCGCCATTGTCCTATCACTTCCGATTGAGCCACAACACCTAGCATTTTAGGTTTTAAATCAAAGCTTTGATCAAATTTAACACTTAATTTTCGAGTGCCAATGAAACCAATATAACCACCAATAAAAGCCGCGAGAATAACCAAGCCTTCACCTTCAAATTGGAAAACTTGAGATAAATACTGGCCAAGACCCAGTGACAGTAAAATCGTTGCTAACGGCAATAAGTAAACCAGCATGGCGCTGGTGACTAAATTCTTTTCACGTAAACCAATTTCGATTTTATCACCAGCGACGACATCGGCTGTTTTAGTAACCGTAAAATTGTGGATGCGATGTGGGAATGCTTTCGCTACCGTACCTGTACCGCAATTATCACTGGCATGACAATGGTTACAAGCTGATTGGCTCTCGCAGTGTACCGATACTTGATCACCAGTTACACTTTTTACCACTGCTGTTTCAATTATCATACTGGTGCATACCTTAGCTTAAAGCAATTGTGACTCACTAAACAATGACTTTGCTATGCCGCTAAGTACTGTATCGCTAAACTGAGTCACACTTGTTATTGCAAATTAATTATCATAAATTAGTCATCAAGATTTCGCACAACAGAGTCGGCAATTTTCTTGGCTGTCGCGCTTGGTACTTCGCCCACAACCACTATCTCAATATCATCGGTGATTTTAGATTGTAAACTAATTTGTCCCGACACACCTAATCCTTGACTCAAACTGCCTGCTTTCGCGTTGGTATTCACATAAATAGACACATCGACTAAACCATCTGAAAACTGCATATAATCAATAGTTTGACCTATACCAGCAATCTGATGTTTATTACTCACTATCAATTTAAATCCATCAGGCATCCAAGCTGCTTTCCATTCCGATTTGGTCGGTTCCGGCATTAAGCTTTGTGTTTGCATGGCTGATAACACGGGTGGCAGCGTGACTGAATTCAATTGTTCTAACCAAGGCGTTACATCAGGAAACTGATACAAAGAAATCGCCATCACTTGGAATACCACTTCACCACTGTCTTTGATCATATCAATACGCAGCGGTAGGTTCGTGGTTGTGTCGATCCAAATTAAATAGCCAAAACGATATTTATCATTCGGTACCACACGTACGACTTGACTTAAACGCCCTGTAACACGAGATTTACCGCCCACATAGATAGCTTGATACAAGCTATCATCTAGGGTTAGTTCAGTGGCCATTAAATTAAACAGTAGACCCGGAATTGCCGTTGAGGCTAAAGAATAGCCGGCCTGCTCAGCTTCAAAGAAACTAGTAATATCGCCACGGCGTAAATATTCACGCGGGTTACCATTTAATGACAATAAATGGCCGACAGACACATCATCAATCACCCCGTGGCTGTAACGCATAGGTGTAATTCTTCCGCGCTCAATCTCGACATAAGACAAATCATAATTAAGCTGTTTAAACGCCATTTTCATGTTGTCTAACAGGTCATCAGCAGATAATTTTGGCGCTACAGCAGTGTTAGTAACAACATTACTATTGACGACATTACCACTCGCGGGCGTAGCCTCACTCCAAGCGATAGGGCTAAAGAGTGAAGACAACAATATCCACACACCAACACTTTTCTTGCACATTACTGGCTCACTATTATTGCTGGATGCGTTTTTGTAATTGATGATCAAGTACAAATGCATTGATGCGACGTACTTGTTCTACTTTTTCTTCATCGGTAAATTCAGGCTGCACTTGGCGTGAGTCAGGAGATTCAACACTCAAGCTCACTGGCGATGCAATACCCGCAAATGGCATGACATTTAGTGCCGGTTCAAGCCCTGTTATCGGCGCTTCAGTATTACTGAATTGCACACCCGTGATAACCATTAACGCAACAGATGCTGCTATCGCAAATTGACCACCAGTTTTTAGCCAAGGCTGAATAACTTTTTGATAGAAAGAGCTATCGTTGGCACTTTCTTTTGGCATAACCAATGTCGGTTCTTCAGCAATAGCCGCAGTGATTGCACGAGTAAGGTCTAAATTAACCGTTGCAGGTGTTTCACCACGCATCACATCACCAATCAAGTGGTAATGCTGCCAACTTGACGATAATGCTTCATCCTGACCTAATTCATCAAGTAAGGCTGCATCAATATTTTCATTGTCTACGATGGAGGATAAACGTTCTTTTTCTATCATAATTAATACCTAAATTTACTCGTCCGTAATCTGTGTTTAACTTACTGTTGAAGTAAGGGTTTCAATTTCACTTCAATCGCTTCACGTGCTCTAAAAATACGTGAGCGAACAGTACCCACTGGGCAGCTCATGACAATACTAATATCGTCATAACTCATGCCTTCCATTTCACGTAATGTTATCGCGGTACGTAATTCATCTGGCAGTCCGTCAATAACTGAAAAAATAACTGCTTTCATTTCTTCTGCTAAAATAACGCGTTCAGGCGTTGATGATTCACGCATACCGTCATTGCCATCATAGAATTCCGCATCTGCTGCATCAATATCATTTGCAGGTGGTCGTCTACTTTGTGCAATTAAATAATTTTTCGCGGTGTTACTGGCAATACGATATAACCAAGTATAAAACGCACTATCGCCCCTAAAATTAGGCAATGCACGATAGGCTTTAATAAATACTTCCTGAGTCACATCGGCAACGTCACCGCTGGCTGATACATAACGTGAGATCAGGTTCGCCACTTTTTGTTGGTATTTAGTCACCAATAAATTAAATGCGGCTTTGTCACCGCCTTGGACTCGCTCAACTAATTGCAAGTCCGTTTCTTTTGCACTCATTAGTAACTCATAACCTCTTATTATTCTGATGACACTAGTATTACTAATGCGTAATTTTCAGACTGCGTTATATAAATAAAGTTCGTTTTAACAGCAAATAAAATGCCTAAATGGACTAATTAAATCAAAATAACGCTAAATAAATAAAAATACCTTTTTAATGCCCGTGCTTTACAGCTTATAATGCCTTACTTAACATTATATCTTGAAGTAACTTGGGTATAGAGATAACAGCATACTACAAATCGAGTGGAAACTATGAGAACAAATGCGGAATACCAAAGCGATGTACTGATTATCGGCAGTGGTGCCGCAGGACTCTCACTGGCATTGAAACTCGCCGACCACGCAAAAGTGACGGTGTTAAGTAAAAGCGGCTTAACCGAAGGCTCGACGCTTTACGCACAAGGTGGGATTGCGGCGGTATTTGATGAAGCCGACAGTATTGAAGGGCATGTCGCCGATACGCTGATTGCTGGCGCCGGCTTATGCGATGAAGATACCGTTAGCTTTACTGCCAGCAGCGCCGCCACCAGCTTAAACTGGTTAATTGATAAAGGCGCGCCGTTTGACCAAGTTGCTGACGACAATGGCGAGCAGCAATATCACTTAACAAAAGAAGGTGGTCACAGCCATCGCCGTATTCTGCATGCTGCAGATGCCACAGGTAAAGCAGTACAAACCACTTTAATCGATAATGTCTCGCAACACCCAAACATCACCTTGATGGAACGCTTTAACGCGGTAGACCTGATTTCAACGAAGCAGCTTAATCAAGCAACTAACCGTATTGTCGGTGCTTATGTGTGGAATCGCGAAGCTGAAAAAGTAGAAGTGATTAAAGCCCGCTTCGTTATACTCGCCACTGGTGGCGCTAGTAAGGTGTATCAATACACCAGTAATCCCGATGTCTCTAGCGGTGATGGTATTGCTATGGCATGGCGCGCAGGCTGTCGTGTGGCTAATATGGAATTCAATCAATTCCACCCAACCTGTTTATTCCATCCCGATGCGAAAAACTTCTTATTAACGGAAGCCCTACGTGGTGAAGGCGCCTATTTGCGTCACGCTGACGGCACGCGCTTTATGCCAAACTTTGATGAACGCGCTGAATTAGCACCACGTGATATTGTCGCCCGAGCCATCGATTTTGAAATGAAGCGTCTCGGCAGTGATTGTGTCTATTTAGATATTAGCCACAAACCCGCTGAATTTATTATTAGTCATTTCCCAACTATCTATGAACGTTGCTTAAAGTTAGGCATCGATATCACTACTGATCCAATCCCAGCGGTACCTGCTGCCCATTATACCTGTGGTGGCGTAATGACTGATTTAACAGGTCAAACTGATATGCGTGGCTTATACGCGATTGGTGAAGTGGCTTATACTGGCCTGCATGGCGCAAATCGCTTAGCCAGTAATTCATTATTGGAATGCATTGTATTTGCCCATGCTGCGGCAGACGACGTGTTATCAAAATTACATAAAACCCGTAAAGATTACCGCATTCCAGCATGGGATGAGAGTAAAGTAACCAACTCTGATGAAGAAGTGATTATTCAGCATAATTGGCATGAACTGCGCTTATTCATGTGGGATTACGTCGGTATTGTACGCACGACTAAACGTCTAGAGCGCGCCCTACGCCGAGTGAATCTGTTACAACAAGAAATTGATGAGTACTACAGCAACTTCCGCGTCAGTAACAACTTATTAGAATTAAGAAACTTGGTTACAGTGGCAGACCTGATCATTCGCAGTGCTTTAGATCGTAAAGAAAGTCGTGGCTTGCACTATACGTTGGATTACCCAGAGCAGTTCGACGAACCACAACCGACTATCTTACAGCCTAAGGTTTAGTTGATTACTGATCAAAATATCTTTATTAAGCAGCTGTTTAGCTGCTTTTTTTTATTTTTATCTTCAGAGAAACGTTCTAAATAATCATGCCTTAATCATGCTTAGGCGGGGTAAACACGGTTTCAGTCATATCGCTGTGCAATACCGCAATGTTACTCGGCGCACCATTCTCAGCAAAAGTCACCATGCCAATGCCACTGTGGTTAACGAGACGTTTATCCTTGTCGTTATTGGGCTTGCAACCTCGGATCGTCATGCGCTTACGTTTAGTGAAAAAGTTCAGTGGTGAATAATAGCCATATAACCAAGCATTAAGCTTATCAAAACAAGATAATAGTTTTTCAGGAAACTGGTTCTTCAAACCACTACAGGTAATTTGATATATTTGCGGCCCACCATGACGGAAACGGATCCCTATTTTATAGGCAAACGAGTAATGCACATCACCCGATAAAATAACAAACTGCTGCGGCGTTTTACGGTGCATAAAAATACTGAGTAAAGTATTCGCCGTGCCAGGATGTGCCATCCAATTTTCTGCATCAACCAATAACGATGCCCCGCACATCGTGGCAATACGCTGTACCGTTTCGATGATCTTCACACCATACATAGGCGCGGGAGAGACAATAATAACTTTGTCCTGCCCCACTAGCTCATGCTGAAATTCCATCATCGCTTCCCAATCCATCAACCCTGACGGTTTAGCTAAATTAGATTCACTGCGCCAACGCCTTGTTCGCGTATCTAACACCACTAATTTAGGTGATGTCGCCAAGGTATAGTGCCATTGTTCATACTTCAGTAAGGTAGCGATTAGCTCATCTTGCGCCTCCATCGACAATTGCTCGAAATAGTTAGCTAGCGGCGCTGCTAAATTAGCAAGCATCTGCTGCGGATTATTACCGAGTCCTTGAAACAAGGTATAACCAATGAGGGCATTGCCAATGATGCGTTTTGAAAATGCATGGCCATAAGCCGCCTCTTCCCACTTTGCCGTTAAGTTCCAATCATCCGTCACATCATGATCGTCAAAGATCATATACGTTGGTAAGTGCGCCAGCAAACGACGGACTTTCGTTAAGCCCGCTTTAAACGCCAATAAGCTATCCCACTCTTTTTGCCAGCGCGTCAAATGCTCCGCACTCAGCCCTCTGACATCACGTGGTATCGAGATCTGCTGCCATAATTCAGGAGACCAGGACAGCAGATATAAAGCCATGACTTCACTGACACTGACTAAATGATTTTCTGCCGAAGATGAAGTAAATATAGCGTGATTGACATACCAATCATGCAAGGCTGTCTTCGCTGAATATTCGGTTTTAGGTAATAACCCAAGATGACGCTGATACAAATCGACAGGTTGATAGCTAATATCTTGACTGCCCGCAATAGCTGCCGCATTAAAAATTTCATTTGGCAAACCTAACAAATTAATGACCTGACTAATCGCGTATAACATAGGCCCAGCAACGTCATCCACATACACTTGATCACCGCTTAACATCAATAACGATGGACGTTCAGTTGTTGAATTGAAACCTTGTAAACGGGTATCAGCCGCGACTAGCGCATCATCACTATGGTGATGCGGTTGGCGACAAGAGCCATGTAAAATGTCAGTAATATTAGGCTTAACAATAAAATTAGGGGTTTTAGACTCTCCATAACCAAGTTCTGTGACGGTGCTAAACAGCTCGCCGAATTCAGTATCATGCAGCTGATAGTCAATAGTGATATCTACAGGTAATAATTGCGTGGCACTAACATGAATTAAATACTGGTAGGCATGTGAGCCCAGCTTGATAATATGCACTTCATCGTGTGTTAATACACGCGAAAAATCAGCCCCCTTCAAGCTCAAACTCAGAACAGATAATGGCTTAGCACTGACAAACCACAAGGTAAAATGTTGTTCATCACAGTGGCGCAATATAGGCCCTGCAATAATAAGCGGTAATAAGTCAGCACTAGATGTAGGTGTGGAAATTGAGATTGACATTGTTCGCTCTTAATAAAAATGAGGCTGTTGCAGAAAAATTAACATGATGAAATTTACAGCGTAGGAATAGAGTGACCAGCAGTTAAACAATTCTTTACACTTCAGGTTAATTCAAAAACCAAACGATGGTGTCGATATAAATATAGCGTTAATTCATTAGCACTAATATCGTTAACGTCAGTTTAATATTTTAATGGTGCGGATTAAACGCCGGTAATCATAATCGTGAATAGCATCACGCATGATATACAACGACTGAGGCTGCATGTTGCCTTGTTTCACACTACGATAGCTTAAATGAATAAACAGATCAGCGCTCCGCGAACCTTGATGAATAGCAAATAATTCACCATCAACATCAAACTGAATATAACCGCTAGTGAAATAGGTAAACGAGGGACGACGTAGCCAATGCTGCCTGCACTGATAGCTGCATAAGGCAATAATGACTACGCTATAAACTAATTGCAATGAGATAAGAGTAAGCCAGTTTAATAACAAACCGAGTACCACACTATGTATCACAATACACAGCAACAACCAGTATTTAGACGGGCGTAACGTGACGCTACACTTTAACTCTTGAGACAATTTTATTCATCATATAAGCTAACTCTGGATCAGCACATTTTTCATGCCCCATCGCCCAAGCAAATAATTCTGGGTCTTCGCCTGCTAACAAGCGTTGGAAAATTAATTTATCTTCATCTGATAAATCATCATAAGCTTCATCCACAAACGGACGAAATAATACATCGAGTTCCAGCATGCCGCGACGACAAGCCCAACGCAAACGAGCCTTTGAATCTAACTTAGTCATTTTTTTCCCTTATCCTGCTATCCATATAATTATTCTACCATAAAAATAAACAAGATCTTCTAAAGACAAATGCGTGAGTTCACTCTACCATAGAGAAAACCAGCCAGAGAGAGCAAACAATGACGCAATTTAATAAACTGACCCTAGCATCAACAGATGCATTACCTAATGTGATCGTAAGCGAGTTATCACAGTGGGGATTAATGACTGCAACAGGTGAGCAGCGTTTAAGTTATTTACAAGGTCAATTGACTTGTGACCTGGTAGGTTTAGAAGATCAACAAACAACTTGGGGTGGCCACTGTGATCCTAAAGGTAAACTGTGGTCGACATTCCAAGTGGCGAAAAAAGGCAATTCATTTTATTTCATCATGCGTAAAGACGCATTGGCAATCACCCAGCCTGAACTAAAGAAATACGCGGTATTCTCAAAAGTAGAACTTACCGATGCTTCCGCATTTTGTACTCTTTATGGCGCAGCCGGTGCACATGCTGAACAATGGTTAAATAAGACATTTTCGCTCACCCTCGGTGAAGATGCAGTTACCCATTTACCGAATGGTTTTATCATGCGCCTTATCGGTGATACACCTCGTTTCTTAGTATTATTACAAAAAAGCGATGCATCATTACAACAAATTAGCCAACACTTAGCAGAAGCAGCAACCGATGATGGTTCATTCTGGGATGCGCTTGATATCTTAGCAGCTGCACCGATTGTGAGCGCTGAAATGAGTAACGCACAGATCCCACAAGCATTTAACCTACAAGCTTATGATGGTATCAGTTTTAAGAAAGGTTGTTACACAGGACAAGAAACAGTTGCTCGCGCGAAATATCGTGGTACGAATAAGCGTGCAATGGCTATCTTAACTGGCGCGACTGCGACTGGCGTGAACAGTGGTGATAGCATTGAATTACAACTGGGTGAGAACTGGCGTAGCAGCGGTAAAGTAAACCTAAGCTACCGCTATAGTGACGGCGTACAAATCATTTCGAGTGTGATGCCAAATAACCTTGAAGCAGATAGCGTGTTTAAAATTACCGATAACGAATCAACATTAGCCTTCATGCCATTGCCTTACTCGCTGATTGAAGTTGATTAACGGCATCACAATTACGTCATGATTAGTTATCGGCTTATCACCTTAATAAGCCGATAACCTAAGCTCCTCCGTCACCACCGAGATACATTCAATGCTCTCAATTGTAAGACGTTAATATATTAGGACATTATTATGAATAACAAGGTCGAATTAATAAGCCCAAAGTATCTCACACTCTGCAAAGAAGCTAAAAAGAGAGACGTAGATAGTGAAGGCATTGCTTTACTGGGCCAATTTTTAACGCTTAGTAATGGAGTAACAAATACTTGCGCTAACAACCTTAATCAGTTTGAGTTACTTGAAGGTCGGTTTGTTTCAATGCTGATGATTAATGATAAAGAATCTGCAGCGCCTCACGAGATATCAAGCTTAACGGGTTTAACCAGAGCATCAATCACTTCAACAATAGATTCGCTTGAAAAACGTGGTTTTGCAGTACGAGAAGCGTCAAAAACAGATCGACGTTCACTGACGGTAAAATTAACCGCCGAAGGAAAAACCACTTTAGATCAGGCAGTTGCATCTCAACTGGATTGGTTAGCAAGCTTAACCAGCTCATTAGATGAAGATGAAAAAGCCGCATTCAAATCAATTCTAACCAAGATAAACAATAGCCTGTAAGTCATCACCTATAAGTCATCTAACATCCTATCGTGTAAAGAGTGAAACAGTATGACTAAAAGTAAACTGTTTCATTATGTGTTCAACACTTTGATTTTAAAGGTAATAACACGTTACCAGGCTAACAACTTTCAGATTAACGCATTCCCCCCCCCCTTTATTGGTACAAAAAACCAAATAACTTCCTATTTTAAACATATTTATTTGTTATTCATATTATCACTCTATAACGCTGGACTTTACAATTCACGATATGCAATAGTCATATAGTACGATAGCGTACTATATGACCAGGTACATTTAAGCGATGAATTAGATCTCAAATGGATATTAGGGGAATATAATGAACAACACAGAAACCAACGCCTCGTTTGAAACATCGAACTTGAAAATGTGGCTATAAATCATCATATTAGCAATCGCGGCATTTACGATTGTTACCGCAGAACTCGCCCCGATTGGCCTGTTAACACCAATGGCTGAAGGACTACAAAAATCAGAATCAATGATTGGCCTCACCGTTACATTTTATGCATGGATAGGGGCAAACTTTGATTTCACTGTATTAATGAGTTTTTCAGGTACCGCTATCGTCATCTCACTCTTTATGATTTCAATTATTCCAAGCAATATCAATGAAGTCCCTTCACAACTAGTTGGAGATAACCTATGAGTTCACACACAACCGATATATCAGAGTACGGTAAAGAGATCATGAATACCCTACAACCAGGACTGGCAGATCAAGTCATCGCAAAGCTCGCTGAATTAGATGACGATCTTCCTAAACTCATTGTTAACTATGCATTTGCAGATGTCGTCGGCAGACCGGGGTTAGATATAAAAACACGAGAAATGCTCACCGTCGCGTCTTTAATCACCTTGGGGAACGCGCAACCACAGCTTGAACTACATATGAGGGCGTCGTTGAATGTCGGCGTGACAGAAAAAGAGTTACTTGAAATCGTAATACAGATGGCCATTTATGCCGGCGTGCCAGCCTGTATGAATGCGATAACGGCTTATCGTAATGCCGTGACAACATTTAATAAATCAAATCAGTAACAAAGGACAACCTATGCCAATTATCAACGTAACGACGTGGAAAAGTGACGATAAGGAAATGAAAAAAGTTACTGCAGGAACTCACCAAAACAACACATAAAGTGACTGGTGCACCGCTTGATAAAATAACAGTCTATATTCAAGAAATAGAAAGAAGTGAATGGGCTGAAGCAGGAATAGCTGGGGATGATGCGAGCTTTCCTGTAAAGAGCCGCCGCAAAACATACGCTTAGTAAAAAGCCCTGTGAGATTGCTCTCACAGGGCTTTATATTCATTAATTAGTGCATCATTATGGATGCAACTAATTAGCTATTTGCTTGCGGACGCATCGCAGGGAATAAGATAACGTCACGAATAGTATGCGTATTTGTAAATAACATCGCTAAACGGTCGATACCAATACCTTGACCAGCAGTCGGTGGTAAACCATGCTCTAGTGCAGTGATGTAATCTGCATCGTAGTACATAGCTTCATCATCGCCAGCGTCTTTTGCGTTAACTTGCGCTTTAAAGCGTTCGTCTTGGTCTTGTGCATCGTTAAGCTCAGAGAAACCATTTGCAACTTCACGGCCGCCGATGAAGAACTCGAAACGGTCAGTGAAGAACGGGTTGTCATCGCTACGACGTGCTAACGGTGAGATATCTGCTGGGTAGCCAGTGATGAAGGTTGGTTGAATCAGTTGTGGTTCAGCTGTTTCACCAAAGATCTCTTCTAGTAATTGACCACAAGTCCAGAATTTCTCAACATTCATGTGTAGTGATTTCGCAATAGAAACCATTAACTCACGATCTTGAACGCCTTCGTTAGTCAGTGCTTGAATGACTTCGTGCTCAGGGTTGTACTGTTTGATTGCATCTAGCATGCTAATACGTGTGTATTTGCCACCAAATTCAACAGTCTCATCACCGTAAGGCATAGATGTAGCGCCAAGTACTTCAACTGCTACCGTGCTTAGCATTTCTTCAGTGAAATCCATAAGATCATTATAATCAGCGTAAGCTTGGTAGAATTCCATCATTGTAAATTCAGGATTGTGACGAGGAGATAGACCTTCGTTACGGAAGTTACGGTTGATTTCAAATACACGATCAAAACCGCCAACAACTAAACGCTTAAGGTATAGCTCTGGTGCTACACGTAGGTACATTTCTTGATCAAGCGCGTTATGGTGCGTGATGAATGGACGTGCAGTTGCACCACCAGGGATCACGTGCATCATTGGCGTTTCAACTTCCATGTAATCTTTCGATACCATGAAGTTACGGATAGCTGTTACTAACTTAGAACGGACGATGAATGCATTACGCGATTCAGCATTTACGATAAGGTCAACATAACGCTGACGGTAACACATTTCTTGGTCAGTCAGACCGTGGAATTTTTCTGGTAACGGACGTAATGCTTTAGTCATTAGTACGTATTCAGTCATTTCAACGTAAAGATCGCCTTTACCTGATTTGTTTAGTGCGCCAGTAATACCAACGATATCACCGATATCTAGACCACCAAGATCCGCTTTCTGTGCTTTTTGCACGTCTTTAGATGCGTATGCTTGAATACGACCAGATGTATCCTGGATAGCAAGGAAAGGACCACGTTTAGCCATGATACGACCCGCGATGCTTACCACATGCTGCATTTCCACTAATTCTTCTTTTGACTTCTCGCCAAATGCTGCCTGTAAATCTGCTGACTTATCTTTTACACGAAAGTCGTTAGGGTGGCCATTTGCTTTACAGTTCTTGCGGATATGATCTAATTTCGCGCGACGTTCTGCAATCAGTTTGTTTTCATCTTGTAACTGTTCAGTCATTTTTTAACCCTATTTTTTACAGGCCTGATTTCAGGCTGGCTTCAATAAATTTGTCTAAATCACCGTCTAAAACGGCTTGTGTGTTGCGTGTTTCAACACCTGTACGTAAATCTTTTACGCGTGAGTCATCCAGTACGTATGAACGGATCTGGCTGCCCCAACCAATATCTGATTTAGCATCTTCCGCGATTTGTTTTTCAGCGTTTTGTTTTTGCATTTCATGCTCAAACAATTTCGCTCGCATTTGCTTCATCGCTGCATCTTTATTCTTATGCTGAGAGCGATCGTTCTGGCATTGTACAACAAGATTGGTCGGTAAGTGAGTAATACGTACCGCTGATTCTGTTGTATTTACGTGCTGACCACCCGCGCCTGACGCACGGTATACATCGATACGTAAGTCCGATGGATTTAAGTCAATTTCGATACTGTCATCAATTTCTGGATAAACAAATACCGATGCAAATGAGGTATGGCGACGGCCACTTGAATCGAATGGTGATTTACGCACTAAACGGTGAACGCCCGTCTCTGTACGTAACCAACCGAAAGCATACTCTCCACCCAAACGGATAGTCGCGCCTTTAATTCCGGCTACATCGCCAGCTGATACTTCGATCAATTCAACTTTAAATTTGTGTGCCTCACCCCATCGTAAGAACATACGTAATAACATGTTTGCCCAATCTTGTGCTTCGGTACCGCCCGAGCCAGATTGGATATCAAGATAACAGTCATTAGCATCTTGCTTGCCTGAAAACATACGACGAAACTCAAGCTTAGCAAGCTGTGCTTCTAAACCGATAATTTCATGTTCTGCTTCTGCAAATGTTTCTTCATCTTCAGCTTCAACTGCCAGTTCAACTAAGCCTTCAACGTCATCACAACCCGTACCGAGATCATCAATCGTTTTGACGACCAATTCTAATGATGCGCGTTCTTTACCTAATTCTTGTGCTCTTTTAGGGTCACTCCATACTTCCGATGACTCTAATTCCGCAGATACCTCTTCTAGACGCTCTTTACTAGCATCATAGTCAAAGATACCCCCGAAGCAGCTCAGCACGTTCGCCTAGCTCCTTTAATTTATTCATTACTGGATTTACTTCAAACATGATTTTGCTCTATTTTGGTTGTATTCAGCATGGTGCTAAATATAGTGTACCTAGCATTATGCGCTGAATATCGAATTCAACACGCAACTAAGTATATTGCTCTAACTATGGGATTTTACACAACAGCAAATTTTACCGAATTCACTAGCGGATAAACAGGGTAAGATTAAGAAAATAGCAAATTAATCGATAATATGAGCAAAAAAATGCAGATAAACAAAAAATGAGCTAAAAGTCGGTTAAAACGCAGAAATAAAATAACAAAAAACCATGCTAGGGCAGCATGGTTTTAAAATAGCCGAGGTGAAAATCTAGCTCAATTGGTTACACTGATTATTATTTTCAGCCAACACTTTCAGGATATCTCTGCGGCTAATAATACCCACCAACTGACTCGCTTCAACAACCGGATAAACACTGAAGTTATCCTTGCTCATGCGGATCGCGATATCAACAATACTATCTTGTGGAGAAACACTCACGACATTCTTGCTCATCACATCATTAACAATCGCAGGTTTGTCGCAGTGGTAACTACCGCTAATCAATGCTTGCATGCAATCGGATTCCGATACAAAGCCAATCACTTCATTCGTAGGGTTAACAACTGGTATCGCGTTAATCTGATGTTTAGCAAACAGTTCAACTACAGCCACCAGTGACGTGCCACATGGAATACTTGGGGCATTAATTTTCATTTCATTCATTACGCGTTGCATAGTCATGGTCTATATCCTTATCTTAAAGCAGGATTGCTGTAGAAGAGGTATTAACTATAACGGCAAACACTGCATAGCTAAAGACGATTAAAACTAAACATTTGATCGCCTTTAGCTATCAATATACGGTCAACTTAAAATTCTACGAACGTAATGGCTGTAAATGCTCAACCATAAACTGCAGACTACGCTTACCACGAAACTCATTTACATCAAGTTTGTAGGCTAACTCGATCTTCTGCACAGAGGCATCAGGCCATACTTCCAAGTCAACGTTAAAGGCAATCGCATCAACCAATGGGCCACCATTTTCAGGCTCAAGCATCATTTTTAAATGCTTCTTACCAACAAGACGTTGCTCACGTAATCTAAAAATACCATCAAAGATCGGTTCAGGGAACATCTGCCCCCATGGTGCCGCCTCTTTAATTAGCTCTGCCGTTGGCAGTGACAGTTCCTCACTCGGTAGTTCACCATCACTTAATACCACGCCAGTTAACTGCTCTTCAGTGAGCAACTCTTGCACTAAGGTATTAAACTGCTTCGAAAACTCATCATAACAATCAAGACGTAATGATAAACCAGCCGCCATGGCATGACCGCCGAACTTCAAGATCATTCCCGGATTACGGGTATCAAGTAGCTCCAAAGCATCACGTAAATGCAGACCTGGAATCGAGCGTGCTGAACCTTTGATTTCACCTTCACCCGCATCTGCAAAAGCAATAACAGGGCGATGAAAGCGTTCTTTGATACGTGACGCGACCAAACCAACGACACCTTGGTGCCAATCATCTTGGAATAAACAAATACCGTAGGGTACCTCTCCAGCATCAAAATCAACACTCTTGAGAATAGCTAAGGCTTCTTGCTGCATCGAGCCTTCAATTTCTTTACGCTCTTCATTGAGGCTATCAAGCTCACCAGCAAAACGACGCGCATTATTTAAGTCTTCACACAATAATGTCGCCACGCCTACTGACATGTCATCTAGACGCCCTGCGGCATTTAATCTTGGCCCTAACGCAAAACCTAAATCGCTGGCACAAAGTTGAGCTTGATTACGATTGGCAATTTCGATTAATGCTTTAATACCCGGACGACATTTGTCGGCGCGAATACGTTGCAAACCTTGATGCACTAAAATACGGTTATTTGCATCGAGCGGCACCACATCAGCAACCGTACCCAAAGCAACTATGTCTAACAGACAAGCTAAGTTCGGCTCAACGAAACCCTGTTTAGCAAACCAATTCTGTTCACGCAGCGCGCCACGTAAAGCCAGCATCAAGTAAAAAGCAACACCAACACCGGCCAGGTTTTTACTTGGAAAAGTACAGCCATGCTGATTCGGATTTACAATCGCATCTGCAGCCGGCGTTTCATTACCCGGTAGATGGTGATCGGTCACGAGCACTTTAATGCCTAAGGCTTTTGCCGCGGCAACCCCAGCAATACTGGAAATACCGTTATCCACAGTCATGATCACCTGCGCGCCATTGGCAGCAGCAAGATCAACAATTTCAGGGCTTAAGCCATAACCAAATTCAAAACGGTTCGGCACTAAAAAATCAACATTACGATAACCCAGCATTTTAAACGCTAGTATCGACAATGCCGTACTCGTCGCACCATCGGCATCAAAATCACCAACAACAATAATACGTTGATTTTGTTCTAGCGCCGTAACTAATAATTCACACGCCGCAGTCATGCCTTTAAGCTGATTAGGGCGTAATAAGTTTTTAGCCCCTTTATCTAGTTCTTGATCAGAGGTAACACCGCGACTTGCATAAATCTGACGTAGCAATGCGGGTACCGCTGTCGATATACCGTCGCAATCTAGATTATCACGACGCTTAATTTGTTTATTCAAGATTTATCCATCTGTTCTAAAATATTAACAAGCTGTGCTGCTGGCACATAACCCGGTTGCATCTGGCCATTATCAAACACAATTGCAGGTGTCCCTGTAACGCCTAAACGACGGCCTAGCTCATATTGTTTTGCGACCGTATTCGTACACATTTCAGGTACAACTTTACCACCACGCTTCGCATTGTCCATCGCTTGAACTTTATCTTCAGCACACCAAATTGATGCCATGTCTTGATACGTAGGAGAGTTCAAACCGCCACGTGGGAAAGCTAAATATTTAACACTCACGCCCAATTGATTAAGCTCTGCAACTTCATTATGTAACTTACGGCAATAACCACAGTTAATATCGGTAAATACGGTGATGCTGTATTTTTCATTTTCAGCAGGGTAATTAATCGTCTCACTCGCAAGCACTTGTATTGCTTGTTGACGAACTTTACCCATAGCCTGCTCGGTTAGATCGATAACACCAGCATCACTTACTTGATAAAGTGAGCCTTGAATAAGATTAGACGCATCTGCATTAACGTAAAAGATACCTTGATCAGTAACCACTTCAAATAAACCAGGGATCGCACTATCGCTCACGCTTGATACTTTAAAGTTAAGTTTTGCTGCAAGTAAACGTGAAATATCTTGGTGCTTAGGCGATAAGTCTGCACCTGCGGTTTTAGCCACAACAGTCTGCACTGCGACATCTTGTGCTACTGATGCTTGTTTTGGTGAAGTCTGTTCCGGCGCACTGTTTATTCCAAATACAAAGCTGCCTACAAAGCCTGCCGCAATTGCTGTAATTAATACTTTCTTTAACATCTGATTTGTCTCCGCTGTTATCCTTAATGGATATCTATAGTGATAAATTAACAGAATTAATTATTTATCACTAGCCTTAAATCCTGACCAATAGCTCATCATCAGCACAGTTACGCGCGTGGGTGATGCTCACTATGCAGCTGCTCTAATCGCGCCGTCGCAACATACGTATAAATTTGCGTGGTCGATAAATCACTATGACCTAATAACATCTGTACAACACGTAAGTCCGCGCCATAATTCAACAAATGCGTGGCAAAAGCATGGCGTAACGTATGTGGTGATAAATGCGTGGTGATCCCCGCAACTTGTGAATAGTGCTTAAGACGATGCCAAAAGGTCTGCCGAGTCATAAAATTACCACGTCGTGATGGAAATACCACATCAGACGTTAGCCCTTTCAGTAAGGTCGCACGCCCTTCATCAATAAAGCGCTCTGTCCAATACACAGCCTCTTCACCCATAGGCACTAAACGTTCCTTCCCACCCTTACCTGTTACACGTACAAGGCCTTGGCGTAAGCTCATCGACTCCATGCTCAAACCAACTAGCTCTGATACCCGTAAACCCGTTGCATAGAGTAATTCCATCATGGCTTTATCGCGTAATTGAATCGGATCATCAAGTTCAGGCGCGGACAGTAATGCATCCACTTCCGCTTCCGATAAGTTACCCGGTAAGCGCTGCGGAAGTTTAGGACTGATAAGCAGCGCGGTTGGATCATCATCACGTAACTGTTCACGATAAAAGTATTGATAAAGGCGACGAATTGCACTTAATTGACGCGCCGTGCTACTGGCTTTGTAACCTAAATCAAAGCGGCTAGCCATAAAAGCTTGGATCTCAAGGCGATCGACCGTTAATAACTGCTGCTTATGTTGCACTAGCCAGTGATGATATTGGTTTAAGTCATTACGGTAAGACATCAGGGTGTTATCTGATAATCCGCGTTCATGCCACATAACATCTAAAAACTGTTCTATTATTTCAATCTTTTCCAAGCGAGTGCCCTATGCTGCGTTACGGTTGCCATTACGGTTGCAGTGCTTATTACTGTTACGATGAAATAGCAATAAACACCGTCATTTCATCAGTATAACAACACTGTATAAATAAACATGGATTATAGTACAATTATCTCATGTTACTATATAAAAATAATGCGCGGACAATGTGCAACAAACGCTCAAATCACGGTTAGCACATAACATAACTAGCAACTCAGCCTTTGGATGTAGAAAATGAAAATCGGTTTATATTACGGCTCCACTACTTTTTATACCACCATGGCTGCGGAAAAGATCCAAGCTGAAATCGGGACAGAGCTTGTCGACTTACATGACATAAAAGACCATGGCTTTACCGATATCGAAAATTATGACGTGGTTCTATTTGGTATTTCGACTTGGGATTACGGTGAACTGCAAGAAGACTGGGGTGACCTGTGGTCTGATATCGCAGGCATCGAACTCGCAGGTAAAACCGTCGCGCTATTTGGTCTTGGCGATCAAGTTAATTACAGCGAATGGTACCTCGATGCGATGGGTATGCTATTTGACGAACTGCAAGGTAAAGGAATTCACTTTATCGGCCAATGGCCAAACCAAGGCTATGAATTCGTCGCGTCAAAAGCATTAACGGAAGATGAGAGCCAATTTTTTGGTCTTGCGCTAGATGAAGATAGCCAATACGACCAAACGGATGAACGTATTGCAACCTGGTCATTGCAAGTACTCGAAGAAATTGCAGCGCTGTATTGATAACGCTGAAAAGCTCATCACGACTCATAACAACAAATATAAGTATCTGCAGGCATAACGTCTAATAATTACAACAGATAGAATAGAAAGTAAAAAAGGCCCTACAATCTAAGATTGTAGGGCCTTTTTATTATCCATTAACAAGTAATGTTTATTTTAAAGAAACGCCTTTCATGTAATCGAAGAAATCGCTCTCAGGAGAGATTACTAATACATCAGATTTGTTACTAAAACTCTTAGTGTAAGCTTGTAAGCTACGTAAGAAGTTATAAAATTCAACATCTTTGTTATATGAATCAGCGTATATTTTCGCAGCTCGAGCATCACCTTCACCACGTAATTGACGTGCTTGACGGTTAGCATCAGCTAGCATTACTGTTACTTTAGCGTCAACAGATGCTTTAATGATCTCAGCTTGCTCATAACCTTGCGAACGGTGCTCTTTCGCTACAGCATGACGCTCTGCACTCATACGTTGGAAGATACTGTTACTTACTTCCTCAGGTAGATTGATTTGCTTGATGCGCACATCTTCAACCAAAATACCTAGCTCAGATGAACGAGCCATACGTTTTAATGCATCTTCCATCACTTCGCCACGTTCACCAGAAACGATATCTTTAATGGTGCGGTTACCAATCTCATTACGTAGACCATTGGTAATTTTACGTGATAATAAAGACTCTGCTTGTAAGAAATTACCGCCATTGGTTGCAAGGTAAAACTTCTCAAAGTCTTCAATACGCCATTTTACATAAGAATCGATAATTAAATCTTTCTTTTCTGACGTAACGAAACGGTCAGCAAGACCATCAAGTGTTTGTAAGCGTGAGCTTAACACTCGAATTGAATCGATAAATGGTACTTTAAAGTTCAGACCAGGAAGGTAAACCTTCGCTTCATCACCTGTTTTAAGTACTTTACCAAAACGAACAACTAGCGCACGTTGACCTTCGTTCACCACAAAGAAAGACGAAAAACCAAGTAATAGCACAAGTACTAAAATAACTGCTTTTAATTGATTCATAGCTTAGTTTCTCCCTGTGTTATAACGATCAGGACGAACATTAGAACTATTCGTATCTGGATACTGATAACGGTTATTAGATTTCGCTGGTTGTTGCGGTGTTGATACTGAGTTTTCCGAACGTGCCGGCTTAGTATCAGTAGCATTAGCGCTCATGATCTTATCTAATGGTAGGTAAAGCATGTTGCCAGTACCTTCAGTATCAACCACAACTTTCGTTGTATTTGAGTAAACCTGTTCCATTGTTTCTAGATATAAACGTTGACGCGTTACTTCAGGTGCAAGATTGTACTGTGGCAATAGACTTTCGAAACGAGCCACTTCACCTTGTGCTTTTAGCGAAACTTGCTGTTGATAAGCTTCAGCTTCTTGCTCAATACGTTTCACTTGACCACGTGCTGTCGGCTCAATTTCACGTGCATATGCTTCAGCTTCACGAATATAACGTTGTTCATCTTCTTGTGCCGCAATCGCATCATCGAATGCATCTTTCACTGCTTCCGGTGGACGTGCAGACAAGAAGTTGACGTCAACAAGTTGAATACCCATGTCGTAAGCATCGATAATCGTTTCAATATTTTCACGAGTGCTTTGACGAACAACTTCACGACCTGTCGTGATCACATCATCCATTGTCGTATGACCGACAACAAAACGTAATGCACTGTCGATTGCTTGATGTAAGCTATCATCCGGATTTGTCACACTAAATAGATAATCACGTGGGTTGATAACCAGATATTGAATATCCATTTTAACATCAACAACGTTTTCATCTTTAGTTAACATAGAACCAGATGCAGGCATAGAGCGGATGCTCTTCACGTCAACCGGGATCACACGATCAATAAACGTCGGTAACCAAGATAAACCTGGATCAACTGTTTGAGAATACTGACCTAAACGTAATACTACGCCACGTTCAGCTTCTTTGATTGTATAGAAACCACTAACAACCCAGATAACTGCAAGTACACCGAGTACCAGAGAAACGCCAACTTTATTAAAGTTAGCACCACCTGAAAACTTGCCGCCTTTACCGCCACCGAACTTGCTGGTTAGCTTTTTAAATACTTCGTCAAGATCAGGGGGTCCCTGCTCTTTACCTTTTTGTCCCCAAGGGTCGCGATCTTTATTACCGCCATTTCCGGGCTCATTCCAAGCCATTTGCATCTCCATTACCAGATAGTTTCGGGAAAATATTAATGATATCAGCCTACTGCTGAAGGATAAAATCTTCAATGTTATTACATTTATGTTTTTTCAAACGCTGCCAGTCAATCATAGTCATTCTAATGTCGAGTAGCCAGTCACCATTTTCAGAAAATGCTTCATGCTCAATGCAATCGAGATTATAGAGGTGACTTACAATATTACCTTGCATTGCAGGTAACTGCAGTTTGACCACTTTCATGGTACTTGCTAGCAATTCTGTTAATGCTTGGTATAAAAAGACCGTGCCTTCGCCCGACATTGCAGACAACCAGACACTAACAGGCTTACCTTCATCATCATAATCAATACGACAACGACCATCATCAAGCTTATCGACTTTGTTGTACACCATTAAAGCAGGTACTTCACCGGCTTCAATTTCCGTGAGCACTGAATCTACTTCCATAATATTACCGCGCATATTTTCATCTGCACAATCAATTACATGTAAAAGTAGATCTGCCTCTCTCGTTTCCGTCAACGTGGCTTTAAAAGCCGCGACTAAATCATGCGGTAAATGACGAATAAAGCCCACCGTATCCGCTAAAACAACTTCACCAACATCGGCAACCGTAATACGGCGTAGTGTTGGATCAAGTGTCGCAAACAATTGATCGGCAGCATATACGTCAGAGTCGGTTAGGCGATTAAATAACGTTGATTTACCCGCATTAGTATAACCCACTAACGAAATTGTCGGTATTTCACGACGCTTACGTGAACGACGACCTTGGTCACGTTTCGTCACAACTTTGTCTAAACGACGTAAAATAGTGTCTATACGGACACGTAATAAACGACGATCCGTTTCCAGCTGAGTTTCACCTGGACCACGCATACCGATACCGCCTTTTTGGCGTTCTAAATGCGTCCAACCACGAATTAATCGGGTCGACATGTGGCGCAGTTGTGCTAACTCAACCTGTAACTTACCTTCGTGAGTACGTGCTCGTTGTGAAAATATATCTAAAATCAAGCCAGTACGATCAACAACACGACATTCAATGAGCGCTTCTAAATTACGCTCTTGACGTGGTGCTAAGGCATGGTTAAAAATAACAATATCTGCTTGATAAAGCTTTACAGCTTCAGCAATTTCTTCAGCCTTACCTGAACCAACAAAATATTTCGGGTGTGGTCTTGTACGAGAACCTGTGACCACAGATAATGCATCAACACCCGCAGAGGAAACCAGCATTTCTAATTCATGCAGATCTTCTCGGTTACCTTCATCATTAAAGTTAACGTGCACTAATATTGCACGTTCACCTGCTTCATGGCGATCAAACAACTTCACGACTCCCTATGAGTATATGACTCACAAGTTTTATTGTATTAAATTTCAATTAATTATTTATCACTTTCGCTTTCAGCTTGAATTCCATGTTGTAACGGACGAGCCGGAACAACCGTTGAAATAGCATGCTTATAAACCATTTGGCTAACCGTATTTTTGAGTAAGATAACGAATTGGTCAAATGACTCAATTTGGCCTTGTAACTTAATGCCATTAACTAAATAAATTGCAACAGGAATACGTTCGCGACGCAATGCATTCAAAAACGGGTCCTGTAATGATTGTCCCTTAGCCATCAATAGTTTCCTTTTAAAAATTAGATTTTTATTATAATGAAAAACATAACCAATAATTATCAGTATACAACTTAAAAATAGACTCTAGCCAACTGATAATAAAACTTTTTCTAAATTGTCATCTGCTTTGGAGTCTAACCACGTTAGATCGTTCCAACTTTTTAACCACGTCATCTGACGCTTTGCTAATTGTCTTGTTGCCACAACGCCACGGAACACCATTTCATCATGATCCATTTTGCCATCGAGGTATTCCCACATTTGGCGATAACCAACACAACGCATTGACGGTAAATCAAGGTGTAAATCATCACGTTGATATAAAGCTTGTACTTCAGCTTCAAACCCAGCGTCTACCATCAACTTAAAACGGCGTTCAATACGCTCATGTAACACTGCTTTATCGGTTGGTGCAATCGCAAACTGGGTCACATCGTATGGTAACGATTCACCTTTTTGCTGAGTAAGCTCGGTTAACGACTTACCCGTTAAACGATACACTTCAATGGCACGGCAAACACGTTGCGCATCATTGTGGTGTAATCTTGCTGCCGATTCAGGGTCATACAAAGCTAATTCTTGATGTAATGATTCCCAACCACGCAGTTTTGCTTCCGCTTCAATCGCCTGTCTCACTTCTGGTACAGAAGTTGGCACTGGCGATAAACCTTCAAGCAGTACTTTAAAATAAAGCATAGTGCCACCAACAAGTAGCGGTATTTTTCCTGCATCTGTGATCGCTTGCATATGTTTTAATGCATCTTCACGAAAATCAGCCGCGGAATAACTCATTGCCGGATCAATAATATCAATTAAACGATGCGGTGCTTGCGCCAACTCTGCCGCTGTTGGTTTTGCACTACCGATATCCATGTCTTTATAAATTAACGCCGAATCGACGCTAATAATTTCACATGGCAATGCTTTCGTTAACTCAATAGCAAGATCTGTTTTACCTGACGCCGTCGGCCCCATTAAAAAAATAGCTTTTGGTAATGACTTAGTTTGCTGTTGAGTCACAGTTAAATCTCTCTATTACAGACATTAAATTTCTCTATTACAGACATATAGTCAAGTTTCTCAAATAGTGTAGAACGATATTGCTGTTGTACACAGCTATCTTGCTCGATAAATTGGCTATATATTTGAGTCGCTTGTTCCCAAGTAAATTTGGTCAATCCGTGACTACCTTGTATTGCAAGCCAATGACACAAGGGCGCAACATCAGAGGCGGTAGCTTGTTCGGGTAGATGGACTATCTGTTGCAATAACTCTGGCAACACAGCAGATAAATTCGCTTGGCGTAATTGCGCTGGCACCTTTCTAACGATAATGGTGGCGGAATTACTATAATTCAACTCTAAACCAAGGCGATTAAGCAAAATTTGCTGATTTTTTGCCGTTTCAACAAAGTTTTTATCTAATTTAATCGATATAGGCAATAACAGCGGCTGTGATATAACCCCTTGTTCCCACGTAGCTAGCAGCTGGATTTTGCAGTTTACTTGCCACATAGCACGAATATCGACGAGCAATAGAGCATCATCATCTTGCACTAATAAGTAATTATCGCCAAGTAAGCTGAGTAATTTAACCCCTGCAATAGATTCGCCAAATGACGGTTTGTTAGTACGCGTTTGACGTCCTTGATTGGTGTTTGCTACGGCACTATGTCGAGAAGCTTGCTGTAACTCAGCCACTTCAGCCTTAGTCGGTTGTAACAAATGATTATATTGCTTAATGGCGCCAGCTGAAGGCCCATCAGGGATATAGCGCGGTGCTGTGTAACCCGATGACTTGGTATTACTGCTGGCAGCTACGGTGCCTGCATCCGTGACACCGTAGCTATGCTGTTTTTGCATCGGTGTATGTCCGGAAGCTATCGACCTGTCATCGGTATTAACACCGACACTATCGCCAGTATTATCGTCCACACGATCAGCCACATTGACACGACCGGCAATCCCCATGTGAGCGGAATCTTCCACCACATGAGTGCTCACATGGTTGTTACTAGATTGTTCGACTTGCCCAGGGTAACTTATTGTTTCTTGACCAGGTAAATTGGCTGCAGGCATAGACGGACTAATACCTTCAGAGATAGCTTTAAACACACCTTGGAAAATAAAGTCATGAACCAGCCTCGCTTGATGAAAACGCACTTCATGCTTAGCAGGGTGCACATTAACATCGACCTCACGTACTGACACTTCGATAAATAACACATAAGCCGGTGGCGCTGCGATACCAGTCGCCTCTTCATAAGCTTGACGTAAGGCATGATTAATCAGCTTATCACGCATCATACGGCCATTGACGTAGCTGTATTGCACATCCATCGGCGCGTTATCATGCGGTAAGCCAACCCAGCCCCATAATTTAATGTCGTCGTGCTCACAATTTAACGCCATGCAGTTAGCCATGAAGTTGTTACTGGTAATACTGGCGACACGGCGCTCTTGCTGATCCACAGTGCTCGCAGGGCGATAGCTGCGGATCACTTTACCGTTATGCTTGAGTGTTATCTGTAAATCAAAACGGCTTAACGCGATTCGCTTAACTAATTCATCAATATGATTAAATTCAGTTTTATCGGTACGCAAAAATTTACGACGGGCGGGCGTATTAAAGAATAAATCAATCACTTCAACGGTCGTACCAATCGGATGTGCAGCAGGTTTAATTTGTACCTGCATATCACGGCCTTCAGCATACGCTTGCCATGCTTCGGTTTGCGTTTTAGTACGCGACGTAAATGTTAATCGAGAAACAGAACTGATACTCGCTAATGCTTCACCACGAAAACCGAGGCTATCAATCGCTTCAAGGTCATCCAAGGTAGCCAGTTTACTGGTTGCATGGCGGCTTAATGCCAGACCAAGTTGGTCTTTGTCGACGCCAGAACCATTATCACGGATACGGATCAGCTTAGCGCCGCCCTTATCAATATCAATGTCGATACGCGTTGCCCCCGCATCAATACTGTTTTCAATGAGTTCCTTCACTACTGATGAAGGGCGTTCTACCACCTCTCCAGCCGCAATTTGGTTCGCTAATCGAGGTGGTAAAATTTGAATCGTCATGACACACCTAACTCGTTGGTATTTTTAATTTCTGGCCAATATAAACGGTATTTTTAGTTAACCGGTTTAACTGTTTAATACGTGAGACGGTCGTGCCATAACTACTGGCAATAACAGAAAGTGATTCGCCTTTACTCACGATATGCGTGCTATTTCTCATATAAGCTAAATAGGTATCTTTCGGCGGTGAATTACGAAAGTGCTGGTAAGAACCTTGCGCAATCGCGTTAGCAATTTTACGCTGATGACTGCTGGTCGTCAGTTTTTTACCTTCTCGATAGTTCGTCACAAAGCCAGCTTCAACCAATAAAGAAGGGATATCGAGAGACTTTAATACCGCCAAGCTTTGCTCGTACGGCTTCGATTTATGCATACCCGTGACTTTCGATAATTCATGATGGATCAATGACGCCACGTTATAACCGGCACCTTGTGAATATTGCTGACCAAGATCCAGGAACATGTATTGTAAATCATCATCCGCATCACTATTTTTAATCGCCTCACCTACGCCACCAAGCAAACCATCTACATTGTCGTCTCGCAGCTTTTTCTTAAACTCATAATTAGCGCGGCCTTGTGACAAGATCAACGTTGATGCACCAGAAGGCTGTGATGAAGTAAAACCGTCAGCATGTACAGAAACTAATAACTCAGCTTTATACTTACGCGCAATCGCAGAGCGCTCATTAAGTGAAATATAGCGGTCATCTTTACGGATCAATACTGCTTTAATACCTTTTTTCTGGTTCAAAATAGCCACTGTCTTTTTAGCAATCGCTAAGTTAATATCTTTCTCAACAAACTTTTTAAACCCGATAGAGCCAGGATCTTTACCACCATGTCCGGCATCAATCGCAATGACCACATCTCTTCGTGGGTTTTTAACCACCGCTTTTTTGGCTGGTTTTTTGACGAAAATAGGATTACTTTGCTTCACGACAGGTTTGTTTTTCTGCGCAACAGATTTGTTCGGTTTAACCGGTAAATCAATCACGACTCGGTTTTTAGCTGTTTTACTGCCCGCTAATTCAAAAAAACGATAATGAATCGGTTTAGCCAAGTGGAAAATAATCCGTAAATCACTCGATTTAGCGGATTTAGCCTGTTCAACACGCGTAATATTACTGCTTAATTTGGCTAATTGACTGACATTGGCAAGGTTACGCGTACCAGCAAAATCCACTACAATTTGTGTTTTTTTATGGCGGTCATAGACATTAAATAACGGTTTTTTGGCCACATCAAAAACAATCCGTGTTTTATCGGCATGCTCAACAATCCGAATACCTGTAACCGAGTTGGCAGCATAACTTAATGGCATAAAGCACAGGTATACTATGCTCAATAATAAAATCCGTTTTAACATCTTATCCTACATTTATATTGGCAAGTTTATTAACCAGCGTAATACCTAACTCGCTCACGCCTTTAACAACAACTTCGCGTTGTTCTCCGACATAAGTAAGGGTAATTTGCACATCTTCAGCAGGTAAGAAACCTTCACCACGCTGCGGCCATTCAATTAAGCACAGACAATCATCGGCAAAGTAATCACGAATACCCATAAATTCTAACTCTTCCGGATCGGCTAAACGATATAAGTCAAAATGATAAACATTCCAATCCGCTAATTCATATGGTTCAACTAATGTATAAGTCGGGCTTTTTACATTCCCTTGATGACCGAGTGATTGTACAAAACCACGGGTTAATGTCGTTTTACCTGCACCTAAATCACCATGTAAAAAAATGGTCGTTGCACTATCGCATACACTCGCAAGGCTTGCACCAAAAGCAACGGTTTCAGATTCATCTGCTAGGAAAACTTTTACTGTATTTGTCATCTAATTTAACTACCTTAAACATTAAAATAAAACGCTATTTTGAGTTGTGTCCAGCACAAACTCATTCCCGAACCATAGAATATCCTCGACGACAGACATCAACGGATAAAATTACTCAGGTATGTCGATTCTACAAATTGTCGAGCCCAAAGAAAACCACAATATGATAAACTTTACCTCAATTTACTAATAGACAGATAATAAACCATGCCTCCGATAGACTATCAACAACTTACGCAGCAAATTAAAGCCTGGGGGGCAGAACTTGGTTTCCAACAAGTCGGGATCGCAGACACTGATTTATCAACTTACGAACCGCACTTTCAAACCTGGTTAGATAATGGTTATCATGCTGACATGGATTATATGTCACGTTACGGCACCATGCGAACACACCCAGAAGAGCTCTATCCAGGTACTATTCGCGTTATTTCAGTACGCATGGATTACCTGCCACCCGACGCATTAATGGCAACCACTTTAAAGCAAAAAGATAAAGGTTACATTAGCCGTTATGCGCTTGGTCGTGATTACCATAAAATTGTGCGTAAACGCTTGAAAAAACTAGGTGATAAAATCAGCGAACATTGTGAAAGCCTCGATGCTCGCCCTTTTGTGGATACCGGTCCTTTACTTGAACGCCCACTCGCCGAAAAAGCTGGATTAGGTTGGACAGGGAAACATTCATTAATTTTAAACAAGGAAGCAGGCTCATGGTTTTTCCTTGGTGAAATTTTAATAAACCTACCATTACCTGTTGATAAACCTATTGATAATCAATGTGGTAAATGTACAGCGTGCTTACAAATTTGTCCAACACAAGCCATTGTCGAACCTTATAGTGTCGATGCTAACCGCTGTATTTCTTACCTCACTATTGAGTTGTTTGGTGCGATACCAGAACAATATAGAAGTTTGATAGGTAATCGCATCTACGGTTGTGATGATTGCCAGTTGATCTGTCCGTGGAATCGTTTTGCCGCCATTACCGACGAGCTGGATTTCCATCCAAGATCAAACTTACACTCTCCCGACTTATTAGCGCTGTATGCATGGGATGAAACTTACTTCCTCAAACAAACGGAAGGTTCGCCGATCCGTCGTATTGGTCATGAACGTTGGTTACGAAACATTTCAGTCGCGCTGGGTAATGCCGCTTATTCTGCAGAAATAGTTGCGGCTTTAACAGCCAAACTTGCGGAGACAACTGAGATGGTACAAGAACATATCACTTGGGCACTGCAACAACAGCAAGCCAAAGTAGACAATATCATCCCTGTGTTACAGGTAGACAAAACCAAAGATAAACTCATTAGAATGGTCGAAAAAGCACTACCACGTGATGCGTGATGTATTTATAAGCTATTAATAGTAAAGTAAATTAGTCATAAAAAAGCGCGTATAGGATAGACCTACACGCGCTTTTTATATCATCGACGTTCTGTCACTTATAAGCACAAAACAAACGGTTATTTATCTGTTTTATCAACAACGTCATTACTTTGCGTTGATACACTTTCTGCTTTCTTGACGAGTTGCTCAGCTTCCCACGCTTTGGCTTTATGGATCAAGCCAGTGATCGTTGAGCCTTGTACCAAAATAGAAAACACCACAACTGAATAAGTCATCACCAAAATAATTTCTCGTACATCGATATTTTTATCTGGAATAACGTATACACCCGCCGGAATTGCCAATGCCATCGCCAGTGCTAAACCACCGCGTAATCCACCCCAAGTCAGGATAGTTACAGATAATGGGTTGTAACTGCGAAAACGGTTAAAGAATAAATAAGAAAATTTCACACTTAAATAACGTGCAACCAGTACCAATGGAATAGCAAACACCATTAAGATCCAATCTTCTTTATGGAAGCTAAACAGCAACATCGCCATACCAATCAGTAAGAATAGAATACCATTGAGAAATTCATCGACTAATTCCCAGAAGTGATCCAGATGATACTCACTTTCTGGCGAGAAGCCTTTTTGACGAGTCCAGTTACCAATCATGATACCCGCAACCACCATCGCTAATGGACCTGACACATGAATGATGTCAGCAAACACATAACCCGCCGTTGGAATAGCGATGGTCAATAACAGCTCCATCGAGTGATCGTTCGTCGAACTAATTAAATAGTGGAATATTAAGCCAAGCGCAAAACCATAAATGATGCCACCAATCGCTTCATGTAAGAATAGCTGAGTCACACTGCTGACCGTCGGCGTTTCAGTACCAAAAGCCACGGTAAACAGCGTCATAAAGATCACCAGACCAAAACCATCATTAAATAATGATTCACCCTCAATCTGCGTTGAAATACGCTGTGGCGCATCCAAGTTTTTCACAATAGCCAATACAGCGATCGGATCCGTAGGCGAAATTAGCGCACCGAATAATAAGCAGTAGATGAAGTCTAATGGAATACCAATAAGTTGACAGAATCCCCATAACACGCCACCAATAAAGGCCGTTGAGAATAAAGTAGCGACTAGCGCTAATACCGTTATTTCCCATTTCTGATCTTTCATGTTCCCGAGCTTAATGCCGAGTCCGCCAGCAAATAATAAGAAACCTAAGATGCCTTTTAATAAAAAGCTTTCGAAGTTGATATTATTTAATTGCTCAGCTGCGATTGCTTCTAAATGAAACCAGCCGCTTTGACCCGCAATCACAATACCTAAAGACAGTATTATTGATCCCGCAGTGATCGCAATAGTGGTTTGCATCTTGCCAATTTTGCTATTAATAAACGCAATAAAAATGGCTATTGCTGCGAGAAAACACAAGGTACTGTACACCGACATGCTACACCTCTGATTGAAGTAAATTTGATTAGATTAAACTGAAGATTATTTTTACGAGCTACACAATGTTCTTGTTAAGGTTAAAAATCAAGTTCTTTCAGCAATATGGCTAGCAACTAACAATGAATAGAGTATTTAACCCAAACCAAACTTAAAAAATACCTACTATTATATAGTTACGCTCAACAACAAAATACTTAGTTAAATAACTGTTATTTTATGGCCAACCACAATTTAATATAAGACAGATAAAACAGGCATACAGATATTTGCATACATAAAAGCTATGATAAGAATAATATGGATAGTAAATAAGTGCGGAGAGAGGGTTTTACCGAAACCACGAGTTGAAGCTCGCCTTACTGTATTAAGCAAGGCTTACATTACGCCGTTTCGGTATATTAAAATCGAGTATTAACGTTTTTTCGGTACCCAAGCCCAAATAAATTCAGCATTAATTGGTTGGTTACCTTCACTGTCAGTGATCACCACAGGCACAGATATATCCCCCTTTTCGGTATTACGAATATGATTAATCTGCTCATCCGTCAGTGTCGCTACAGCCGTCAAATCACCCGCAGCACGACGAACATAATCAATGTTCATATTTTTTAATAATGGAATACGGTTATCTGGTACGTGCATGCCAATCAAGAAACCTGTTGCAGATTCGCCTAATAATGCCATTGCAGCAGCATGTACACCACCAATATGGTTTTGTACTCGCTTACGGTTTTTCAAGCTAAGTTTAGAACCAGAAAAATCTAATTTTTCCACACGTACTTTTGATGTACCGGCAAACTTAATTACTTTACCAAATACCAAAGACAGTGCAGGAGCATGGCAGCCCTTTGGTAACAATGTTACTTTCTTCACTATTTTACTGAGTTTATTATCGGCTTTCATGTCAATCCCTGAGTTTATAATAGGTTCCAAAACAACTACTTAGCTTGTATCAATACAATAGCAAACCATAAATGATTAAGTACTATAACATTTAATAAATAAGTGCAATTGGTCTAAATGACATGGGATAAAAATTATTAGTAATAAATAGGTAGATTTGTAGATTTGTAGATTTGTAGATTTGTAGATTTGTAGATTTGTAGATTTGTAGATTTGTAGATTTGTAGATTTTAAAATAATGTAATGAGTAAATAAAGATAAATAGTAAGGGGATATTATAAGAAATGAAATTGGAGCGGTACAAGAGGCTCGAACTCTTGACCTCAACCTTGGCAAGGTTGCGCTCTACCAACTGAGCTAGTACCGCT